>NZ_JAIFKJ010000121.1 GCF_019695415.1 Thiohalocapsa sp. | reverse complement strand
CATGGCACGCCCCGCGGGGCGCCTGGCTGCGTTACAACTCCTCGGAATAGAACGACTATTCCTCGTCGTTGTGCCTTGCCAGGCACGCCGCGGGACGCACCCTGACGACCGTCCAACTACTCTTTTTAGGTTGAAGGTTGGCCGAGCGGGTCGCACTCGGCCTACGCCGCACTGTCAGCGCACGGTCCTGGCCGCGACAAGGACCTGCAACTATCAGCGGGCGCGCCGGCCCCTGCGGTTGCGTCTTTCACACTTCAAACTTCACACTCTAACCTTGCCCGAGTCGCCCGTGCACACTTGAGACTTCACACTTCCCTGTGGGGATCAGCCGAATGAGCCAACAAGACCCACCCCGCCACGGCCGCACCGGCCGCGCCATCGACACCGACAAGCTCGACCGCATCGTCGCCTCCGCCCGTCGCGCCAGTGACGAGCGCGCCGCCGGCTACCGGGAGCAGGCACTGAAGCTCTTCCCCTGGGTGTGCGGGCGCTGTGGGCGCAGCTTCGAGCGCAGCAATCTGCGCGAGCTCACCGTCCACCACAAGGACATGGACCACGACAACAACCCGCCGGACGGCAGTAACTGGGAGCTGCTCTGCCTGTACTGCCACGACAACGAGCACCAGAAGTTCGAGGAGCGCATTGCCGCCATCGCCGCCGGCCGTGATCCGGATGCGAACAATGCCGGTGGCTCGCAGTCCAAGGCCGGCAGCACCACGCATCGGCCCTTCGATGGCCTCGCGGACCTGCTGAAGAAGGACTGATCGGCCGTCTGTCCACTGTTGCTGCAACATCCAGAGAAGTCAGCCGTCATGCCCCAGGATTTCGCCGCCCCGATGGATCTCGCCAGTGCCGACATGTTGCGGGTGCTGGCGCAGGCCACCACCACGGTCACCGACGAGTACACCGATGTATCCCTGCCGGTCACGGGCACGCTGCCGCAGGCGCTGGATGGCCTGTTGTTCCGCAATGGCCCCGGCCGCTTCGAGCGCGGCGGCCGACGCTACCGCCACCCCTTCGACGGTGACGGCCACATCACCAAGCTGGACATCCAGGGCGGCGCGGTGCGCTACAGCAATCGCTTTGTGCGCACCCGCGAGTATCTAGAAGAAGAGCGTGCCGGGCGCATGCTGCACCGTGCCTTCGGCACCAACCTGCCGGGCGGGCTGTTCGGCAACTTCTTCCAGATGCGCTTCAAGAACGCGGCCAACACCAGTGTGCGCTGGCATGCGGGCCGGCTGCTGGCGCTCTGGGAGGGCGGGCCGCCTCATCGGCTGGACCCACACACACTAGCCACCCTCGGCGCGGAGGACTTCGGCGGCCGGCTGGAAAATCCCTTCGGCGGCTTGTCCCGGCGGCTGGCGCCGCTGCTGCCCTTCTCGGCCCATCCGCACTGTGACGACGAGACGGGGGATCTCTATAACTTCGGTCTGGTTTCGGGCTCGCCGAACCGGCTGATGCTGTACCGGGTCGGCGCCGACGGCCGTATGGAGACACCCCGCGAGCACGGACTCGACCGCTTCAGCTTCGTTCACGATTTCGCCGTCAGCCGCAACTGGCTTTGCTTCTTGCTGCCGCATGCGGATTTCGACGTACCCAAGGCAGTATTCGGCCTCAAGACCGCGGTAGGCTCGCTCAAGATCGCCACCGAGCGACCGATGCAGGCCTTGCTGCTGCCGCGCGCGCCCGGCGCCGGACGCCCGGCGGTGCTGACGGGGCCGCCCGGCTTCGTCTTCCACGTCGCCCAAGCCTACGACGACGACAGCGGTCGGCTGGTGCTGGACGTGATCCGCTACGGCCTCTACCCGGACTTCGACGACTTCACGGACCTGTTCCGCACCCCGCCGGACGGCGCCATGCCGCGCCTGGAGCGCCTGGTTCTGGACCCGGCCCGGCACAGCTGCGAGCACGTGAGCTTAGGCGCCGACGTGGCGAGCCACGCCTTCGAGCTGCCCATCAGCGCACCAGCGCCGCTGGGCGCGCCCCGGCGCATCCTCTACGGCGTCGGCGCACCGCCCGAGCGCCGCGCGCCCTACCTGACATCCATCCACCGCCTGGACACCGAGACCGGCCGGCTCACCACCCGCGACTTCGGCCTGGACATCACCGGCGAGCCCATGCTCGTGCCAGGTGACGGCGACGACGAGGGCTGGCTCTTGTCGCTGGTATTTCGCGCCGATCAGGATCGAACCGACCTAGTGGTGCTGCGGGCTGAGAACCTCGAGATCCAGGCCACGGCACCGCTCCCGCATGCGGTCCCCATCGGCTTTCATGGGTGCTGGGTGCCGCGCGGAGCGCTGCTCGGCTCAGGCTGAGGACAGCTACCCGGAAACGCACCAACCAAAGCGCACTTGGCGCCAAGCTCTTTGGCTACCTAGAAGGAGCGGTTGGACGGTCGTCAGGGGCAGCAGCACGGATTCGCCCAGGTAGAACACCCGCGCTGGATCGTAGCCGGCGGCGGTAAAGGGTGCCTGCACCTCCTCGGTTTCCTCCACCAGCGGCAGGGCGGTGGAAGCGCCGACGATGCAACCGCCGTCGCGCGCCAGCACCACGACGCTGCCGCGGGCGCGGGCGTAGGTGGCGAGGTACTTGGCCTCATAGTCGGCATCGCCGTCGTAGAGGTAGGGATAATCGCGGAAGACACGGATGCGCAGTGCCGCGAGGTCCGGAATCGCGTCATGGAGGTCGGCCCCAGAGACGGGGGTGATCTGGATGTTCTCAGACATGGGCTTGTCTAAGCGGGGTCTGGGTCGGGGCGAGTACAGTCCTTGCGCCGTGGCGCTGTTGCAGGACACAGCCTGCCAGCGTCTCTGGGCATATCGGACTCACGCGCGCTGCGCCAGCCAGGGCCAAAGCAGCTCCACCGTCTCGTCCACTCCCGTGGCCGGGACCGGCTCTACCGGGCCGGCGGCAAGCAGATCGGCAAGCGGCTCCGCGATGCGTCCGGCGAAGAACTCCGCGAGCGGCAGACTGCGAAAGGGCACCTGCTCGGCGAGCCACCGATCAAGGTGGGGCTCTTCGGGCCAGTCGCCACGGGGTACCGACAACACGGATACGCCATGGCAGGCGGCCTCGGCGAAGGTGCCATAGCCGGGCTTGGTGATGACGACGTCACAGGATGCGAGTACATCCGCCACCGCCAGCCCATCCGGGCCGCTGGCAGGTCCGATGAGGCGCGCACCCAGGCGCTCGGCGAGCCGCGGCACCGGGGTCAACAGCATGGTCTTGGGCGGAAGCGGCAGATCAATGGGCGGCACCAGGGAGCCGGTGCCGCCAAACTGCATCAGCACCAACCGCGTCTCGGCATCCACACCCAGCTGTCGCCGCAGACCGGCGGGGTCGCGCGGGCGCACGGCCGCGATGGGGCCGATATCCCGCCCGTTCGGCAGCCAAGCCATGGGCATGGAGGGCGCGGGGCGAAGAAACAGCTCCGCGCCCGCGTAGCCATCGCGCATGTGCTCCTTGAGTGCTGCTGGCAGGCGTGCGCCGATCGGACTTTCCGCGAGGATGTCGAGCCAATTCAGCGAGCAGAGTCCGACCGACGGAATACCGAGCGACCGCGCCGCGGTCAGTGGCAGCCAGGGGATGTCCGCAAGCACCAGGTCGGGCGCCAGGTCGGCGATCAACTGGCGCTGCTCGGCGAGCCGCTGTTCGTGCTGGGCATCGAAGGACGCGTAGACCGCGAGCCCGTCCTCCCAGAGCACCTTGAGCGGGCCATCCATGGGCAGCGGCACATCCAGCGCGCGGCGGAGCACCTGCGTGCCCGCCGGCATGCGCTCGCGCACGAAGCCCTGCTCCACGGTGGCGCCGAGGGTGATGCGAAGCGCCGGATCACGGCGGCGGAGTGCATGCGCGAGGGCACTCACCTGGGCCACATGGCCGTAGCCATGGGCGGTGGCGGCGATGAACAGGTGCGCAGGACGACTGCCGGACATGGCGCCGGACCTGGTTCGGACTGGTGACTAAGCAGCGGCGCTCGCCGTCGGACACTCCCGCAAATGCACTGCCAGCCAGAGGCACCGCGGTTTGTCGGAGGTGGCGAGTACCCGATGCGGGCAATGGGCGGGGATCAGCAGGTGGTCGCCGGTATTGAGCTGCACGGGTTTACCGTCCAGCTCCAGGGTCGCCTGCCCACTGAGCAGTAAGACCCACTCATCATGATCCTGGTCGTAGCGGTTGGACTCCGGTCGAGGGCTGCTGACGATGCGCTCGATCTGCACATTGCCCTGGTCGATCAGCGTGATGAAGTCTTCGCCTGAGTCGAGCACCGGCAGCCCGGCGAAGAGATTGGTCGGCTGCTGGGGCATGGCCACAGAGCCAGGACCGCGCCAAGGTGGACTGGGGCTGCTGGAGAACAGCCGGAGGCTGTCAGCCCATCGCCTTCAAATGCGTGTTGAGCCGGCTCTTATGGCGCGCTGCCTTGTTGGCGTGGATCAGGCCTTTGCCGGCGGCACGATCGATGGCGGGCACGGCGGCCTTGTAAGCTTCGGTTGCGGCGGCCTTGTCGCCGGCGCGCAGCGCTTTAAGGACCTTCTTGATGGCAGTGCGCAGGGTGCTGCGCTGGGCGGCATTGCGCTGGCGGTGCTTCTCCGCCTGACGGGCGCGCTTACGGGCTTGCGAAGTGTTGGCCATGGATGCTCCTTGGGCGAATCCGGATTGTCATTGGGCCGCGCCCGCGATGGATGGAGCGCAGCCGCAAAAACGGGCGTAGTGATCGGCACTAAACCGCGCAGGATTACCCAAGCGATGGGGATTGTCAACGCAAAACGCACAAAACACGCGAGACGCGCAGGAAAACGGGCTTCACGCTAGCCCCAACCGCCCGCCGCCGATCGCATAGCGCTCACCGTCCTGCGGACGACAATACCCGGGCCGCAGCTGCGTCAGCGAGCCAGTCGTGCCGTGAATCCCACCGCCCTTGCGGTGTTGACCTGTATGCGTCCCGCCTCAGTGTCTAAACCAAATAAAGTCGCCGCCCCGAGCGGCGGCAACCGCCCACGGAGCCCACCATGGACCTCGACCCGGTGGCACTGTCGCGCATTCAGTTCGCGTTCACGGTGTCTTTCCACATCATCTTTCCGGCCTTCACCATCGGCCTCGCCGCGTGGCTCGCGACCCTGGAAGGGCTGCACATGGCCACTGGCAATGTGCTGTACCGGCGGCTCTTTGCCTTCTGGCTCAAGGTGTTCGCGGTGGCCTTCGGCATGGGCGTGGTGTCCGGCATCGTGATGGCTTTCCAGTTCGGCACCAACTGGAGCGAGCTTGCCACACGTACCGGACCCATCCAGGGGCCACTCCTGGCCTATGAGTCCTTTACCGCCTTTCTGCTGGAAGCGACATTCTTCGGCGTGCTGATGTTTGGGCGCGACCGGGTACCGCGCTGGGCGTACTTTGCGTCCACGCTGATGGTGGCGCTGGGGACGACCTTCTCCGCCTTCTGGATCATGGCCAACAATACCTGGATGCAAGTGCCCATGGCCTATGAGCTGACGGCCAGCGGTGACACCGTGCCCACGGACTGGCAGGAAATCCTGTTCAATGACGTGCTTTGGGTGCGCTTTCCGCACATGCTGCTGGGAGCCTATCTGACCACGGCCTTCTCGGTGGCCGCCACCGGTGCCTGGTACCTGCTGCGCCACCGCCACCTGTACGCGGCGCGGACCATGTTGGCCATGGGACTCGGCCTCGCGGCGGTGCTGACGCCGGCGCAGATCGTCATTGGCCACTTCAACGGCGAGTACACCGCCGAGCACCAGCCCGCTAAGTTCACGGCTATGGAGGGGCGCTGGCAGACGGAGCAGCCGGCGCGGCTGCTGCTGCTTGCCTGGCCCGATGTCGAGGCCGAGCGCAACGTCTGGGAGCTCGGCATCCCGTACCTTGGCAGCTTCGTGACCAAGGGGAATTTCAGCGCCGCGGAGCCGGGCATCGTCACGGTGCCTCCCGATGAGCGCCCGCCGTTTTTGATCCCCTTCTACGGCTTTCGGGTCATGGTCGGGCTGGGCGTGATCATGCTGGCGCTGGCCTGGGCCGGGGTCTGGCTTATGGCAAAGGGTCGGCTTCGCGACCCGGAGCACCTGCCGCGCTGGTTCCTGTGGGCGGTCTTCCTGCACTTCCCGAGCGGGTTCATCGCGGTGCTCGCGGGCTGGTTTACCGCCGAAGTGGGCCGCCAGCCCTGGGTGGTGCAGGGACTGCTGCGCACAGCGGACGCCGTGACACCGAGCCTCTCCGGCGAGGCGGTGCTGGTGTCGCTGCTCGCCTACGTGAGCGTATACGCGCTCATCTTCTCCGCGGGCACCTTCTACATCTACCGGCTGCTGCGCGCCGGGCTGGATGAGGCCGACCCCGAGCCCGAGCCGGCCGCGCCACAAGCCCCGCCGGCAGCGGGCCAGGGCGTGACGCCGAGCCGCCCGCTCGGCGCCGCCGGCGGCAGCTTCCAGCCCGGTGCCGGCACGTCCGCGCCGCGCCCCGACACGGCCTGACGCGGGGAGAACAGCCATGCCCATGGATCTCCAACACTTCTGGGGCGCCGTGCTGGCGCTTTCCATTCTGATCTACGTCCTGCTGGACGGTTTCGACCTCGGCGTGGGCATCCTCTTCGGCCTGAACCGGGACGAGGCCCAGCGGCGGGACATGATGGGCTCCATCGCCCCCGTCTGGGACGGCAACGAGACCTGGCTCATCGTGGTGGGTACAGTTCTATTCGGTGCCTTCCCGGTGGTCTACTCGATCTTCCTGTCTGCCTTCTATCTGCCGGTCGCACTGCTGCTTGTGGCGCTGATTCTGCGCGGCGTGGCCTTCGAGTTCCGCTACAAGACGCATCGCGGCCGCTGGATTTGGGACTTCGGCTTCGTCGCCGGCTCCGCGGTGGCGAGCTTCGTGCAGGGCGCGGCTATCGGCGCCATGGTGGCCGGGATCACCGTGGACGGGCGCAACTTCGCGGGCTCGCCCTTCGACTGGGTGGCGCCTTTCCCGCTTCTATGCGGCTTCGGGCTGGTGGCAGGCTATGCACTGCTGGGCGCTGCCTGGCTGGTGCTGAAGACCGAGGGCGAGCTGCGCGACTGGGCCTGGCATTGGATACCGCGACTCATGACCGCAGTCATCGTCTTCGTGGGCCTCGCTCTGGTGGGGACCTTGATCGGCGACTTCCGCGTCGTGGACCGCTGGCTGGCGCAACCCTGGCTGTTCCTGCTGCCGGTGCTGGCAAGCCTCGCCGCCTGGCAGCTATACCGTGCATGCGCCAAACAGCGCTCCGATTGGCATCCTTACGCGCTGACTTCTGTGCTGTTCCTGACCGCTTACCTGATGCTCGCGGGCAGCTTCTGGCCCTGGCTGGTGCCTTATGACCTGACGCTTGCGCAGGCGGCCGCGCCGCAAGCGTCGCTCGAGTTTCTCTTCTGGGGCGCCGGTGTTGTGGTGCTGCCGGTGATCCTGGTCTACACCGGCGTCGTCTATTGGGTCTTCCGCGGGAAGGTGGCGCCGGGACAGCAGTATCACTGAGACGCTATCATTTCGCACAGTCGGCGCCAGGCGCTGGGGCGCGAAACCGTGCCGGTGCTTTGGGTCGAGGCGACATTGGCGAGAGGATACGAGAGCGACCGACATGTCGAGAATCATGGCCGTGCTGCTGGACAACATCGCCCAGATCGAGTTCGACCGCAGCAAGCAACTGCCCGACTACCAAGGCGCCTATCTGGAGAAGATGGACCAGCGAATGGACGCCGAAGGCATCGATCTGGACGGTGAGCGTGTGCCGGCGCCGAGCGAGGCGCAGAAGGCGCAGTTCATCGCGGCCAACTTGGCCAGCGCCATCGTCTCCGACAACGAGGCCCAGGCAGCCGCGTTTACGACCTACCTGGCGGTGCGCCTGCCGGAGCTGAAGCAGGTCAAGATCCGTCGCGAAGGCGACGATGGCTTTGCCATCGAGCTCGATTTCGAAAAGGACTACGTGAAGCAGCAGCCGGTCCAGTTCATGCCGCTGAAG
>NZ_JAIFKJ010000476.1 GCF_019695415.1 Thiohalocapsa sp. | reverse complement strand
AGGGCCTGTGTGGCGACAGCTGACAGTCATCTCTTGCTACCTAGGCTCGATCTATATCGCCTACACCTTCCTCAAGTACATGCATGTGAAGTTCCTGCCCGATCCATACATGGGCAAGATCTTCCAGGATCTGGAAACCTGGGTCGGCTTTGACTGGGTCAATCCGTACTTCCGCTTCTTCACCGGTGGTGTCGAAGCAGTGGCATCGCTTTTGTTGTTCATTCCTGGTTTCCAGCTCGCTGGTGCATTCGTCACGCTTGGGACTCTAGTTGTTGCGCTGTTGTTGCATGTGCCTGGGCCCATTGGCATTGAGGGTGCTCGGGGCGCGTTGGCGCTAGAAGCAGTCATCTGCGTCTTGCTGGCGAGTTGGATCGTCTACGTTCGCCGCGGCGAGGTCATGGAGCTCGTTCGGTTCACCTTCACGGATAGAACCTGGACACGGAAATAATGGCACTCTGCCGAACGCAGCGTGCGGTTGCAGCCCGGACGAGCGTCGATGCGGAGACTCACCGAGAAAAGGCCGGCGTCATGATTAATGCCGACCCATGTTTGAAGTGCGTGTGATACAGCGCGTCCCAGTCACTATGAATACGCCAGACACCAACGAGATCGGGCTCTTCGACATCGGCCGTGGCGACCTTGCAAGCTTCCATCAGGCCTGCGAGCGCGAGTGGCTGGTCACGAATGGTCTCGGTGGCTTCGCCGCCGGAACGGTCGCGGACGCGAATACGCGTCGCTACCACGGGCTGCTCATCGCGGCCCTGAAGCCACCGCTGGAGCGCACTCTGATGCTGGCAAAGCTCGACACGGTGGTGGACTACGCGGGTGGGCAGTACCCGCTGAGCAGCAACGAGTTCGCTGATGGGTCCATCGACCCGAACGGCTGGCGCCACATCGAGCGCTTCCGGCTGGACCAGGGCTTGCCCGTTTGGGACTACGCTTGCGGTGACGCCCTGGTCGAGAAGCGGATCCTGATGCCCCATGGGCGCAACACGACGCTGATCTGCTTCCGGGTGCTGCGTGCCACAGCGGAAATCCAGCTCGCGGTCCGTCCTCTGTGTGCCCATCGGGATTATCACAGCCACGGCCGCGGCGGCTGGAATTTCGCCACGACGGCCATGCACGACGGGTTCGCCGTGGAGCCCTTCCCCGGCGCGCAGCCCTACACCATTCGCGCGGGCGCTGAGGCAGAGGTGGTACCGGACCCCGCTTGGTATTGGCACTTCCGCCATCGCGTGGAGTCCGAGCGCGGGCTCGACGACACGGAGGATCTCTACAGCCCGGGGCTGCTCAGGCTGCGCCTTGGCGTGGGCGAAGCGGCCTGCATCAGCGTCTCCAGCGAGCCGGAGCCCGCCTGCGACTTCGGCAGTGCACTGACCGCAGAGCTTGCCCGGCGGCGGGCGCTGCTCGACGGGATGCCGCAGCCGGTGACCGCGCCCTGGGTCGCACAGCTCGTGCTGGCCGCCGATCAGTTCATCGTCCGGCGCGGCTCCGAGCCCGCGACCAGCGGCCACACGGTCATCGCCGGCTATCCCTGGTTCGGCGATTGGGGCCGCGACACGATGATCGCCCTGCCGGGTCTGGCGCTGACCACCGGTCGCTTCGACATCGCGCGCAGCATCCTGCTGACCTTTGCGCGGCACATCGATCAGGGCATGCTCCCGAATCGCTTCCCGGACCTGGGTGACGCGCCGGAGTACAACACGGTTGACGCGACGCTCTGGTACGTGCACGCAATCCACCAGTACACCCGGTACAGCGAGGATCTGGACCTTGCGGCCGAGATCTTCGACGCGCTCCTCGACATCCTCGATTGGCACCGCCGCGGGACCCGCTACGGCATCCACGTCGACCCGAACGACGGCCTGCTCTGGGCCGGTGAGGACGGCGTCCAGCTCACGTGGATGGACGCCAAGGTCGGCGACTGGGTGGTGACGCCCAGAATCGGCAAGCCCGTCGAGATCAACGCCCTCTGGTACCACGCGCTGCGCTGCATCGCCGAGCTGGCCCGGCGGCTCGGTCAGGACGCCGTCGCCGCGGACCTCGATGCCGATGCCGAGCGGGTCCACGCGGGCTTCGCGCGGTTCTGGAACGACGCGCTGGGCTGTCTCTATGACGTGATCGACGCCCCGGTCGGCGACAAGCAGTCGGACGGCCGCCGCTGTGACGCAAGCCTCAGGCCCAACCAGATCTTCGCCGTCTCCCTGCCCCACAGCCCGCTCGATGCCGCACAGCAGCGGGCCGTCGTCGACACCTGTGGTCGCCACCTGGTCACGTCCTGCGGGCTGAGCTCGCTTGCGAAAGACGCCGGCGACTACGTCGGTCTCTATCGCGGGGACCCGGTGAGCCGCGACGGCGCCTATCACCAGGGCACTGTCTGGGGCTGGCTGCTGGGTCCGTTCGCGGAGGCGCACTTCCGGGTCTATGGCGACGCCAAGCGCGCGCAATCCTTCCTGCGGCCGCTCGGCCTGCACCTGCGCGAGGCCTGCGTCGGCTCCATCAGCGAGATCTTCGACGGCGACGCGCCGCACCGGGCCAAGGGCTGCTTCGCCCAGGCCTGGAGCGTCTCCGAAACGCTCCGTGTCTGGACGGAGCTCGATCAGCGGGCCAACGCGGCCACCAACCAAGGGACACAGTCATGACCGAGCAACGAGAGCAGGCGGCAACGCCCGAGACAGGGGCCGAGCAGCGCCGCCTGCAGGCGCAGCGCGCTGGGGAGGCCGACTGGTACCGGTGGGGTCCGTACCTGAGCGAGCGCCAGTGGGGCACCGTCCGGGAAGACTACAGCAAAGGGGGTACCGCCTGGGATTCCTTCCCGCACGACCAGGCCCGCAGCCGCGCCTACCGCTGGGGCGAAGACGGTTTGGCCGGACTCAGCGACGACCAGCAGCGCCTGTGTCTGGCCCTCGCGCTCTGGAACGGCAAGGACCCCATTCTCAAAGAGCGCC
Organism: Thiohalocapsa sp.; assembly: GCF_019695415.1. Lineage (GTDB taxonomy): Bacteria > Pseudomonadota > Gammaproteobacteria > Chromatiales > Chromatiaceae > Thiohalocapsa. The sequence continues at coordinate 5,038 of NZ_JAIFKJ010000476.1, read as the reverse complement.
TCTTCGGCCTCACCAACGGCCAGGGCAACCACGGCGAGGACGTCAAGGAGCTCTATTACTACCTCGACGCCACGCCCAGCCATTCCTACTTGAAATGCCTCTACAAGTATCCGCAGGCAGAGTATCCCTACGGGCGGCTGGTGGCGGAGAACGGCGGTCGCGGCATGCACGAGCCCGAGCTGGAGCTGCTGGACACGGGCGTGCTCGATGAGGACCGCTACTTCGACGTCTTCGTGGAATACGCCAAGGCGGGCCCGGAAGACATCCTGATGCGTATCACGGCGCACAACCGCGGCGATCAGTCCGCCCCGCTGCTCCTGCTGCCGCAGCTCTGGTTCCGCAACACCTGGAGCTGGGGCCACGACCCGGCCCGTCCGGAGCTCTCCGCCACCGAGCTCGGCACTGTCAGCGTGCGCCACCACGCGCTCGGCGAATACCACTGGTACGCGGACGGCGACCCCGAATTCGTCTTCTGCGACAACGAGACCAACGCCGCCCGCCTCTACGGCATGGCAGCCGACGGCCACTTCAAGGACGCCTTCCACGAGCTGCTCATCGCCGGGCGCACCGAGGCGATCAATCCGCAGCAGATCGGCACCAAGGCGGCGGCCCTGTACAAGCTGGAGATCCCCGCCGGCGACAGCGCCGTGATCCGCCTGCGCCTCGCCAAAGACATGGTCGGCCACGCCTTCGACGGCTTCGATGCGCTGATGCAGACGCGCATCGCCGAGGCCGACGCCTTCTACGCCGAGCTGCAGGCAAACATCCGCGACGAGGACCTGGCCCGGGTCCAGCGCCAGGCCCTGGCCGGCATGATCTGGACCAAGCAGTTCTACTACTTCGACATTCCGCAGTGGCTGAGTGGTGATCCCGCGGGCTATCCGCCACCGCCGGCACGCCGTTACGGCCGCAATCACGAGTGGGAGCACCTGAACAACGCCGACATCATCTCGATGCCGGACAAGTGGGAGTACCCCTGGTACGCCGCCTGGGACCTGGCCTTTCAGTGCCCGACCCTGGCCCTGGTGGACCCCGAATTCGCCAAGCACCAGCTCGTCCTGCTGACCCGCGAATGGTACATGCACCCCAATGGGCAGCTGCCGGCCTATGAATGGGCCTTCGGCGACGTCAATCCGCCGGTGCATGCCTGGGCCACCTGGGAGGTCTACTGCATGGACCGCGCACGCAACGGCGGCGTCGGGGACCTGGCTTTCCTGGAGCGCGTCTTCCACAAGCTGATGCTCAATTTCACCTGGTGGGTGAACCGCAAGGACGCCGAGGGGCGCAACATCTTCCAGGGCGGCTTCCTGGGGTTGGACAACATCGGGGTGTTCGACCGCAGCTCGCCGCTGCCCACCGGCGGCTACATCAACCAGGCTGACGGCACAGCCTGGATGGCCATGTACTCGCTGAACCTGATGCGCATCGCGCTGGAGCTGGCCCGGCAGAACCCCGTCTACCAGGACATCGCCACCAAGTTCTTCGAGCACTTCCTGCACATCGCCGCGGCCATGAACAACATCGGCGACAAGGGAATCATGCTCTGGAACGAGGAAGACCAGTTCTTCTACGACGTGCTCAATCTGCCGGACGGCCAGAAGCGGCCCATGCAGGTGCGCTCCATGGTCGGCCTGATTCCGCTCTATGCGGTGGAAGTCCTGCCGGATGAATTGCTGGACGAAGTGCCGGAGTTCACCCGCCGGATGCAGTGGTTCCTCGACTACAAGCCGGAGCTCCATGCCCTGGTCTCACACTGGGAGGAGCGCGGTGCCGAGGGCCGCCACCTGGTCTCGCTGCTGCGCGGGCATCGGCTGAAGGCGCTGCTGCGGCGCATGCTGGATGAGACCGAGTTTCTCAGCGACTACGGCGTGCGCGCGCTCTCCCGGGTGCATGCGGACGCGCCCTACGTCTTCCATTGCGCCGGCGCACCGCTGGAGGTGGGCTATTGGCCGGCGGAGTCCCTGTCCGGGCTGTTCGGCGGCAACTCCAACTGGCGCGGGCCCATCTGGTTCCCGGTCAACTACCTCTTGATCAGCTCTCTGCGCCGCTTCCACGACTACTACGGCGAGAACTTTCGCGTGGAATGCCCGGTGGGCTCCGGCAACCAGCTGAGCCTGCTGGAGGTGGCAGAGGAGCTCAGCCGACGCCTGACACGGCTCTTTCGGCGCGACACCGAGGGCCGGCGGGCGGTCTTCGGTGATGCCGACAAGCTCCAACGGGACCCGCACTTCCGCGACCACCTGCTGTTCTACGAATACTTCCACGGCGACAACGGCCGCGGCGTCGGTGCCGCCCACCAGACCGGCTGGACGGGCCTGGTGGCCAACCTGATCCAGGAGCTCCACACGCCGCCGAGCCACCCCTGACCCGAGCCGCTGACCATTCCCGAACGGAGATGAATCGATGAGCGATGCACCCCTGCCCAAGGTCGTGATGCCGAGCTGCCCCAATCGGCAGCTGCTGAAGGGCCAGAAGGCCCTGGTCACCGGCGCCAATTCCGGCATCGGCCGGGCGGTGGCCGTCTACCTGGCCAAAGAGGGCGCTGACGTGGTGGTCAACTTCGTGGCGGATGAGGCGGCCGCCGCTGAGGTCGTAACCGAGATCCAGGCCACCGGCCGGGGCGGCCTGGCGATCCAGGCGGACGTGTCCGACGAGGCGCAGGTCCAGACCATGTTCCAGCAGATGATCGACGCATTCGGCACCATCGACATCCTGGTCAACAACGCCGGCCTGCAGCGCGACGCCCCCTTCGACGAGATGACCCTGGCCCAGTGGCAGCAGGTCATCGACGTGAACCTGACCGGGCAGTTTCTGTGCGCACGGGAGGCGGTGCGGGAGTTCAAGCGCCGCGGCGTGGTGCCGGAGGTCTCCTGCGCCGCCGGCAAGATCATCAGCATGAGTTCGGTGCACGAGGTCATTCCCTGGGCCGGGCACGTCAACTACGCGGCCTCCAAGGGCGGGGTCATGCTGATGACCAAGAGCCTGGCACAAGAGGTAGCCCCTTTTCGTATTCGGGTGAACAGTATTTGTCCTGGCGCGATTCGCACACCAATCAATACGGACGCCTGGGGGACACCAGAAGCCTATGCCGAACTGATGAGGCTTATCCCCTATAACCGAATCGGAGAGCCAGTAGACATTGCTCGCGCGACTGCCTGGATGGCGTCTGACGATGCGGATTATGTGCAGGGGGTAAGCTTCTTTGTGGATGGTGGCATGACATTGTATCCCGGTTTCGCCGAAGGGGGCTGACGGCGTGCTGAAGACCCTGCGCGAGCACTGGCCCGAGTACCTGATGGAGGCCTGGGGCCTCGGCGCCTTCCTCGTCTCCGCCGGCCTCGTGGTCGCCCTGCTGGAGTATCCGGGCTCGCCCGTGCACACACTGCTGCCGGACGCGGACCTGCGCCGGGCGCTCATTGGCCTGGCGATGGGCGTCACCGCGGTGGCGATCATCTACTCGCCCTGGGGCCAGCGCTCCGGGGCGCAAATCAACCCCGCCGTGACGCTGTCCTTTCTGCGCCTGGGCAAGATCGCCCCGCTGGACGCCCTGTTCTACATCCTGGCGCAGTTCATCGGCGGCACGCTCGGCATCCTGCTGGTGCGGTTCATCCTGGGCGAGGTCTTCAGCCTGCCGCCGGTGAATCACGTCGTGACGGTGCCAGGCCCGAGCGGACCCGTGGTGGCCTTCGCCGCGGAATTCGCCATGGCCCTGGGCCTGATGCTCGCGGTGCTGTTCTTCATGAACTCCCCGCGCCTGAACCGACTCACGGGGCTCGCCGCCGGCGTCCTGGTGGCCATCTATATCACCGTCGCCGCGCCGCTGTCGGGCATGAGCATCAACCCGGCCCGAACTTTTGCATCCGCAACCCCGAGCGGAGTCTGGAGCCACGCCTGGGTCTACTTCAGCGCGCCGATCCTCGGCATGTTGGCCGCGGTGGAGCTGTACCGGCGCCTGCTGCACCGCGAGACGACGCGCATGTGCGCCAAGCTCGATCACCCCGATCACGTGCGCTGTATCCACTGCGGGCATGAGCCGCCGGCGGAGCCCGATTCCCACGCATCAGCGCAGCCCATTGCCAACCCCACAGGTCAAGACGTGCCATGAGCGAGCAGACATACGACGTCATCATCATCGGCTCCGGCGCCGGCGGCTCGGCGACGGCCTACAGCCTGGTCAACGCGGGCTGCCGGGTGCTGCTGCTGGAACAGGGCGGGCAACTGCCGCGCGACGGCAGCACCCTGGACGTGAAGCAGGTCTTCAGCGAGGGCCGCTTCAAGAACCAGCGGGCCTGGGTGGACAACCAGAACCGGCAGTTCATCCCGGGCGAGTTCCACAATGTCGGCGGCAAAACCAAGTGGTACGGCGCCGCCCTGCTGCGCTTCTCGCCGGAGGAATTCGACGCCGATGCCGAGCACCAGTGCCTGGGCTGGCCCATCGGCTACGACGACCTGGCCCCCTACTACGACCGGGCCGAGGCGCTGCTGGCGGTCACCCGCTTCGACAACGAGCCCGAGCTGCAGCGGCTGGTGGAGCGCGTACAGGCCGCCGACCCCGCCTGGCACAGCGAGGCACTGCCGCTGGGCCTGAAGCGCGAGATCCTGGATCACCCGGAAGAGGCCAAGCACTTCGACGGCTTCGCATCCGCCTGCGGCTTTAAATCCGACGCCGAATGGAGCCTGCTGGACGCCCTCGGCGGCAAGCCGGGCTTCACGCTGAAGACGGACACGGCCGTCACCGGCCTGCTGCATGCCGATGACGATCCGACCCGTATCACCGGCGTCGTCTGCGCCAATGGCGACCGGCACCGGGCGGACAGCGTGGTGCTCGCCGCCGGCGCCATGAGCTCGCCCCGCCTGCTGCAGGACTACCTGGAGGCCACCGGCCTCGGCACCCGGCTGCCCTCCGCGCCGGTGGCCGGCGCCAACTTCAAGCTGCCCCTGAACAGGGCCCTGCCCGGCTTTTCCCCCTTCCAAAAGACCGCCGGTCTGGCACGACCGGGGATCTTCTAAACCCCACCCTTCCCCCCCCACACCATCC
>NZ_JAIFKJ010000488.1 GCF_019695415.1 Thiohalocapsa sp. | reverse complement strand
CGCCGAGGTGCCCCGCATCCCTGCAAGATCAGCCTGTTGGCTGAAATTACGAATCGACTTGATCCGTCCCACTGCGTAAGCGTTCAGACCCCCCACAGAATTGGTCCCAATGGCGCAGGGCGCGCTCGGCGTCGTTGTTGGTCAGCAGCAGGTGCGGGTAGTCGAGCACGACCCAGAAGGTATCCCAGTCGTCGAGCAGCTCGCGCACCAGCGCCTTGGTCTGGTTATGGGCGCTGTCGGCATGCGCCAGACAGAGCGTTCACAAAGCCTGCAACTGCTCCTCGACCACCGGCTCGGCGGCCCGCGCGAGCTCGTGCACGGCTTAGTTGATGGTGGCCACCGCCAGCTCCAGTCCGCGCCAGTCGGCGAGAAACTCTTGGATGCGTCGGCGTGATAGGCGCATGCGCAGGGCCAAGGCGCACAGCAGGGCCACCAGCCGTGGGCCGAGCAGATGGCGCTCGCTGAGTGCCACGCCCCAGTCGGTATCACCGGCGATGTGGCCCGGCTCCGCGCGGGTGCGGTGCCCGCAGGCACAGTCGCGCTCGTAGTAGGCGTGTTTGACCTGGAGAAGCTCCAGCGCCGGGCGCTCTGGGTCAGGCTCGCGCAGGTCGATGACGAGGTGGGCCTGCACACAGCGCGCGGCATCCCCCGCAGGCAACGCAGCACCGCAGCGCGCGCAGTGCGTGGGGTGATGCGCGACGAGGTGATCGATGGGCAGACGTTGCATCCGCCCATGGCCGGGTGCGTCGTGGCGTTGTCCGGCTCGGCGGACGGGAGCTGTTGCGCGGGTTGCGGTCCAGGCGCTCATGCGCGAGCTTCAGGTCCGCGAGCAGCTTCACCGACAGCGCATGCAGTTGCTCGGGCGTCAGTGCCGCCAGCGCCGCATCGTCGAGCTGGGCGAGATCGTGTTTGCTGAGCTGCACGGCAGGGGCAGGCTGACGCCGGACTCGCTGTCGAGACTTAAAGGGCTTGAGGTCGTATCTTCCCACGGTGCCTTAGACTTGTCCGCTAGTCAGCTGATTTTTTGGGTAGGGTCTGAACGCTTACTAAGAATCGGGTTGCGGCTTGGTGCTGGCCCGGTAATTGTACGACCCCTACGGTGTTACCCGCGCACTGCCAGGGGCGGCGAATGTTTCGAGATGCCCTTGAGATGCATCACTACCCGGCTGTGTCCGCACTGGTAGCTGCAAACTGAACGGTCCTCGGCACGGTAACGATCGTCGAGCCGGGCTCGGGCCCGGACTCGAGGCCATTCACCGCCCATAGCCGTTTCGGGGCAATGACGGGCGGGTTTGCAACACCCCGAGACTGCGACGGCGCGCTCATCCGGCCGACGCATAAACCAGCCCGCCACCCGGCCCAAGCGGCCAGCCGAAGGCGACCCAGACGCCCAGCAAGGTCGCCCATAATGGGGCAAAGACCAGGGTGTACGGCAGCATCAGGGCCACCAGGGTGCCGAGGCCGGCGTCCGGACGGTAGCGGCGGATGAAGGCGAGGATGATGACCAGGTACGGATTGAACGGCGTGATGCCGTTGGTCACGGAGTCGCCAACGCGGTAGGCCGCCTGGGTCAGCTCCGGGGCGATGCCCGCCTGCATGAACATCGGCACGAACACCGGCGCAAAGAAGGCGTATTTGGCCGAGGCCGAGCCGATGAGCAGGTTGCCGGCCATCACCACGGCGATGAAGGCGAGCATCAGCGCCGCCGGGTCCAGTGACAGCTCGGCGAGCCAGCTGCCACCAACGATGGCAAGCATCTCGCCGAGACGGGAGTGGCCGAAACAGGCGATGAACTGGGCCGCAAAGAAGGCCAGCACCAGATACGGTCCCATGGTGCGCATGGTCTCGCCCATCATGTTCACGGCGTCGCGGTCGCGCTTGATGCTGCCGGCGCCGATGCCGTAGGCAAGCCCGGTGCTCAGGAAGACGATGAGCAGGATGGGTACCAAGGCCTCCATCCAGCGCGGGAAGCGCGCGCCTTCACCCGCCAAGGGTGCGCCGGGAATCAGCACCGCCGCGAGCAGCAGCACCAGCAGCATCAGGACCGTCCAGCCGGCGAAGCGCAGGCCTCGGGGCTCGTTTCGGGCCGCCTCAGCCTGTCCAGATGGTTCAAGCGTGACCTCGGCCTCGCCCTCCGGCGTGTCCTTGTCACCCGACGCCGCCGGCTGCACCCCTGCCACCATCTCCGCCGACGTCGGCCGCGGCAGCCGCGGCTCCACGAAGCGCCAGGTGACGAAGGCGCCGGCGGCCGTGAGCAGCACCGTGGAGACGATCATGAACCACCAATTGGCGCTGATGGCCACTTCGTAGTCCGGGTCCAGCAGATGCGCGGCGGCGGTGGAGAGCCCCGCCAGCAAGGGGTCGAGACCGGTGAGAAACAGGTTCGCCGAGAAGCCGCAGGTGACACCAGCGGTCACCGCCGCAATGCCAGCGAGCGGCGAGCGCCCCGCGGCCAGGAAAAGCGCGCCCGCGAGCGGCGGCAGCACGACATAGCCCGCATCCAGCGCCAGCGACGACAGGATGCCGACGAAGACGGTCATGGGAACCAGGAGCCGCCCAGGCGCTGCCGCCAGCAGCCGCCGCAGCAGCACCGGCAGCAGGCACGAGCGCTCAGCAACGACGATGCCGAGCAGCCCCACAAGCACGAGCACCAGAGGCGGACACTCGACGGAGCTATACACCAAGCTTGAACAGAGCCACCACAGACCGTCGGCATCCCGAAGGATTACAGGCGAGAATGGGTCGAGGAGCAGCGACACGACACGCTCCAGCATGCCGGGCAACA
>NZ_JAIFKJ010000076.1 GCF_019695415.1 Thiohalocapsa sp. | reverse complement strand
GCGGTGCTGTGTCACAGTGCTGGTTCATGCCATAGCTCTGACGGGCGTGCAGCACCAGGGCATTAGCCGTCCAGCTTGGGGCAGCGCCGCCCGGGACAGGCAAACGAAGGTGATCCAGTCGTGCCGGCGATATTAACAAATCCGTCAGGGCGGCCCGCGGCGGCTGCCGGCAGTCGGAATGGCGTCTGCCTGCGACAGTGGTCCGGAAGCCGGCAGCGCTGCGCACGCAGCGGCTGCGCGCGGCCGTCAACCAGTCTTGATCGTACACGTTCCGCGTGCGAAGGGCAACCAGGGCGTGCCTGATCCATGACGCTAAACGAACTGCGTTACGTCGTCGCCCTTGCGCGGGAACGGCACTTCGGCCGGGCGGCCGATGCCTGTTTCGTCAGCCAGCCCACGCTCAGCGTTGCCGTCAAAAAGTTGGAAGACGAGCTTGGCGTGAGCCTTTTCGAGCGCGCTACGGGTGAAGTCGCCATTACGGAGATCGGCGCCGCCGTGGTGGCGCGGGCGCAGCGCGTGCTGGAGGAGGCGGAGGGTTTGCAGGCCGTGGCGCGAAGCGGCCGTGACCCGCTGCTGGGACCGCTGCGCATCGGGGCCATCTACACGGTCGGCCCCTACCTGTTGCCGCGGCTGGTGCCGGCGCTTAACCATTCGGCGCCGTCGATGCCGCTGATCATCGAGGAGAACTTCACCGCCGTGCTTGCCGACCGCCTGAAGCGGGCACAGTTGGATCTCATCGTCATTTCTCTGCCGTTCGACGAGCCTGGCATTCAGACGCTGCCGCTCTACGATGAAGGGTGTGTCGTGCTGCTCCCCGGCAGCCTGCCCGGGGCGGCGCGGGAGTCCATTGAGGCGGAGGACCTCGCCTACGAGCGTGTGCTGCTGTTGGGGCCCGGTCACTGCTTTCGCGGCCAGGTGCTGGAGGTCTGCCCGCAGTGCATCAACGGCGCGGACCATGCCGATGGGCTCGGCCGGAACCTCGAGGGCGGATCCCTCGAGACCATCCGCTGCATGGTGGCGAGCAACGTCGGGATTACGGTGCTGCCCATGAGTGCGGCCCGGGAAGACCGGCTTGGCGGTCAAGTGGTTTGTGCCCGGCCCTTTGCGGGCCATCCGCCGACGCGGTGCGTGGCGCTCGCATGGCGCAAGTCGTTTCCGCGCACGGAAGCGGTGGAAGCCGTCGCCACCGCGGTCCGCGCCGTCAATCTGGGTGACGGTATTGCGATGAAGCCCTCGTCCGGCGCAAGGCAATCGAGCGGCATATCCCTATAAACTTCTGCTATCGGCGCCATTGGAACAATCAATTGCTGCCCCAGGATGCGGGGGGTAATGTGCCGCGCGTCGAGGTGAGCGAGCGACTGCGGGCCTTCGGGGGTCGGCGCCCCCAGCGCGCTCGAACCGTGGCCTGTGGGGGCCGAGATAGCAGCTCCGATGCGGCCTCGCAACGCCGTGATCCGGGAACCTCGCCTGCAGGTCGGCCGCATGCGTACTCGCCCGGGGCCCCTGTGCGCGGTGCCTGGGATGCGGCGGGCGGCACAGACACCTCGTGAATGCATCCCCCGCTGAGCGCGGCTCAGCAAGCAACCCAGAGGATTCCATCATGGAACTCAAAGGCAGCAAGACCGAGCAGAACCTGAAAGACGCGTTCGCTGGCGAATCCCAGGCCAACCGTCGCTATCTGTACTTCGCCTCTAAGGCCGATGTCGAGGGCTACAACGACGTCGCCGCCGTGTTCCGCTCCACCGCAGAGGGTGAGACCGGCCATGCCCATGGGCACCTCGAGTATCTGGAGCAGGTAGGCGATCCGGCGACGGGCCTGCCCATCGGCGGGACCGATGCGAACCTGAAGTCTGCCATCGCCGGTGAGACCCACGAGTACACAGACATGTACCCGGGCATGGCCAAGTCCGCCCGTGACGAGGGCTTCGACGAGATCGCGGACTGGTTCGAGACCCTGGCCAAGGCCGAGCGCTCGCATGCCAACCGCTTCCAGAAGGCGCTCGATAACCTCGACGCTTGACCTTGCGGCGCTCCGCCGCCGGCAAGCGGGCAGCGGATTGGTGCCGTGTGCCGTGGGTATGCTATACCCATGGCGGGCGGCCCGCCGCAACCAAAGCAAGGGCGCAGCGCGCCCTTTTTTTGTGCCCGCAACTTTCGCATCCGACAAGGCTGTAACCATGGCGCTCATCGATTCCTCACCGGCTTGGCAAGCCCTTGCTGCCCATTGGCGGCGCATGGAGAAGGTGCACATGCGCGACCTCTTCGCCACGGACCCGGACCGGGCCGAGCGGCTGAGCATCGATGCCGCCGGCTTGCACCTGGATTACGCAAAGCACATCGTCACCGACGAGACCTTGGGGCTCTTGTGCGAGCTCGCGCGGGCGGCGGACTTGGAGGCCTGGCGGGCGCGCATGTTCGATGGCAGGCACATCAACAACACCGAAGACCGGGCCGTGCTGCACGTGGCCCTGCGCAATCGCTCCAACCGCCCCATCTGCGTTGACGGCCGAGATGTGATGCCGGACGTCAATGCCGTGCTGGAGCGCATGCGCACCTTCAGCGACCGCGTGCGTGGTGGCGACTGGCAGGGCTTCACCGGCCGGCCCATTCGCGACGTGGTCAACATCGGCATTGGCGGGTCCAACCTCGGGCCGAAGATGGTCTGTACGGCCCTGACACCCTACCAGTCCGAGGCGCCGCGCCCGCACTTCGTCTCCAACGTGGACGGGACGCATCTCGCCGAGACGATCAAGCATCTCGACCCCGCGACAACGCTCTTCATCGTCGCCTCCAAGACCTTTACCACCCAAGAGACCATGACCAACGCCCAGAGCGCCCGGCGCTGGCTGGTGGAGGGCCTCGGCTCCGAAGCGGCGGTGCGCAATCACTTCGTCGCCGTGTCCACCAATGCCGAAAGGGTGGCGGAGTTCGGCATCGACACCGAGAACATGTTCGAGTTCTGGGATTGGGTGGGCGGCCGTTATTCCCTCTGGTCCGCCATCGGACTTCCCATTGCCCTGGCCATTGGCTTCGAGCCCTTCGAAGAGCTGCTCGCCGGCGCCCATGACATGGACGAGCACTTCCGCACTGCGCCGTTGGAGTCCAACATGCCGGTGATCCTTGGCCTACTCGGCATCTGGTACATCGACTTCGCCGGTGCCAGAACGCACGCGATCCTGCCCTATGACCAATACCTCGAGCACTTCCCGGCCTATTTTCAGCAGGGTGACATGGAGAGCAACGGCAAGCATGTCACCCGCGACGGTACCCGGGTCGGGTATGCCACGGGCCCTGTGGTGTGGGGACAGCCCGGCACCGACGGCCAGCACGCGTTCTATCAGCTGATCCACCAGGGTACAGAGCTGATCCCGACGGACTTCATTGCGCCGATCAGGAGCCACAACCTCGTGGGCGACCACCATGCCAAGCTGCTTGCCAACTGCTTCGCACAGACCGAGGCGCTGATGCGCGGGCGTACGCAGGAAGAGGCCCGCGATGCCATGCTCGCCGCCGGGATGGACCTGCACGAGGCCGGCAGGCTGGCGCCGCAGCGCCAGTTCGACGGCAACCGCCCGAGCAGCACCCTGCTGGTGGAGCAGATTACCCCGCGCGCCCTGGGCGCGCTGATTGCGCTTTATGAGCACAAGATCTTCACCCAGGGGATCGTTTGGGGGATCAACTCCTTCGACCAGTGGGGCGTCGAGCTCGGCAAGCAGCTCGCCGGCGTGATTCTGGGTGAGATTCAGGCGGGCGCGGTTGGTACTGACCACGACGCCTCGACGGCAGCGCTGCTGCGCTACTATCTGGCCAGACGTTGAGGCTCAGCGGCCGGTGCTGCGCTCAGGTACCCTGGATGCGCTCGTAATACCGGGCCCGGTAAAGTAGCCGCGGCGCACCCGAATCACTGAAGCGCGTACGCGTGTGCAGCGCGTTGTTGCAGATCACTCCCCAGCCCGGCTCCAGGCGCACGCGCATCACCGGCGTGTCATCGGCGCCCAGCACCTCCCGCAGTGCGGCTACGGCGGCCGTGGTGGTGGCGTTATCTCGCCATGCGATATTGCGCTTGCGGTCGGTGAAGCGCATTACGAGCTCACCGTGGTCGCCCGCCATGAAGACGGGGCCGGTCACAGCCGGGCGGCGCTCGACGCCATCGATGATATTTGGCGGGATGGTCATGGCCTCATGATGCATCAGCGCCCGAATGTGCTCGGGGTCACGGTCCCGCAGGCGGATATAGACGACGTCCGGATCGAGCAGAGCGTTGTCGCCGCCTTCTGCCGCCGGTCGGACGCAGTGCAGAATGAACGCCCTGATCTGCCGCTGTGGGCTGTTGTAATAGCCGTCCGTGTGCCACGCGATGGGTTTGTCCGTATAGGGGATGAAGCCCTGGTGCAGGGCATCCGACTGAATGGTGACGGCCGTGATGGCGTCTTCGTCCGCCCCTGGATTGTGGTCCAGGCTGTGCAGCCCAAAGCGGGCCCCGAGCAGCCGGGGAATGTCCTTGTCCGGATCATCGCCTACCCTTGAGCGATACACGGCCATGTTCCAGCGCCCGCAGCGCTCGCGGATGGCCTCGGTCTCGGCCTCGGTGAGCCGCCGCGGGTCATCGACTTCCACGATCAGGTCGTCCGGCGAGCCCGGCAGGTCCGCGAGCTTGTCATCGCGCCAGCGTCGGTAAGCATCTTGGTCGCTGAGGGAGAGGGCGGTCACGGGGTTTGGCATCGCGAGGGCTCTTGCATTTTGGCGGCCGGGCTGCGGCTGAATCTCACAACCGCCCGCGGGTCTCCAAGAAGGGCTCGGGAGATTGGGTCGGGCGATGGGTCGGCTGATGGCGGCGCTGACAGACCCGTGCCCTTGCGTATACTTGGAGTCGAGACTCGCATACCCGAGGAGGGCGCCATGTCCGAGAATCCATATCGCCATATGCTGCTGGCCGTGGACTTTGCACCGGAGTCAGAGATCGTCGTCGAGCGCGCAGTGGCGATGCGCGATCGTTTCGGCGCCCGGCTGACGCTGCTCAACGTCGTCGAATACGTGCCGCCCGAGACCGAGCTCGCTGGCGGTGCCTTCATGGCCGAGCCGGTCTTGCCGTCTGACTTGGACCTGGAGCGGGAGCTGGTAGACGTGGCCCGCAAGGAGCTGGACGGCCTCGGCGAGCGCATCGGTGTGCCCACGGAAGACCGTATCGTGGAGTTTGGCCCCACAGGGCGCAGCATCGAGCATGTCGCCAAGGACTTGGGCGTGGACCTGATCATCGTCGGCGCGCGCGACCACACCTGGCTCGGCAATCTGTTCGGGTCCATCTCCCGATCGCTGCTCCGCCACGAGGTCTGCGATCTGCTGGCCGTGCGCATCGGCGAGCAGGAAGACGACGACTGAGCCCAGGCGCCTCGACCCTACCGCTACTGCCTAGCCACCGGCGTGACCGTGAGCTGCGCCGGCTGGCCGTCTCGGCGCACCTGCACCAGCACCGGCTCGCCCACTTTAAGCGCGTTCAGCGCATAGGTGTAATCGTAGATGTTCTCGATGCTGCGCCCGGCGACGGCGGTGATGACGTCGCCGGCACGCAGACCGCCGGCCTCCGCCGGCCCGCCCTTGGCGACGCCGTCCAGCAGGACGCCGGCCACCTCGGCATCTGCATAGGCCGGGATGGTGCCGAAATAGGCCCGCAGGTTGGCACGACTGGCACCGGTGCCGGGCTTCTCCTGGGCCACGTAGGCGGGCGCCTGGCCGGATTCTGCCAGTGCACCGGACATGAGTCCCACCAGCCTGGCGATGCGCGTGAGCCCATCGTAGTTGAGCCTCTCTGCGGTGTCGTCGGGCGTGTTGTAGTCCGCATGTGCACCGGTGAAGAAGCTCAGTACCGGCACGCCGGCCAAGTAAAACGAGGTCGTGTCCGTTGGTAGGTAGGCGTCCGCCTGCAGGCGCAGCGGCAGACCCACGGGGACGTTCCGGCGCTCGAGCTCGCCGCGCCAAGCGTCGCTGGAGCCGACCCCCTGCACATACAGGTACTCGTCCAGGCGCCCCACCATGTCCAGGTTCAGATAGGCGGTGACAGGTCCGCCAATCTTGCCGTCTTCCCGACCCGTTGTGGTCGCCAGGGCCTCGACGAAGGCGGCCGAGCCGAGGCGGCCGAGCTCCTCGCCGGTCCAGGCCGCAAAGACGATATCCTGACTCAGCCCAAGCTCCCCCTGCGCTCGCCGCGCCGCCAGATGCTCGGCGATCTCCAACAGGGCCGCGACGCCCGAGGCGTTGTCGTCGGCACCCGGGTGAATTCGGCCTTCCAGCGCATCTCGAGAGGAGAGACCCCGCCCGTCGCCGATGTGGTCCACGTGAGCGCCGATGACTAGGACACGCTCGCTCGGCGTGTCGCCGGCCTGGAGCCGGCCCAGCACATTGCGGTCCTGACCTTGGGTGCGGCGCAGTCGAATGTCCGCCGCGAGCTGCACGCCGGCCAGTGCCGTGGCGGCCGCCTCACCGGTGTCAGCCTGACGTTGGAGCGCCGCCAGATCGGCACCTGCGGCCGCCGCGAGCTTTGTCGCTGCGGCCGATGACAGAGACACCACGGGCAGGCTGCCCGCACCGGCGCCCGCCTCCTGCGCGATGGACAGCAGCTGGTCTTTCACCGGCGTCTCCGGCCCAGGCGCGAGGATCAGCCCGCGCGCACCCTGCTCCCGCGCCACCAGGGCTTTGTAGCGTGGGTCGGCGTATTCGACCAATGCCTGGCGGCGCTCCGCGTCGAGCCCGGCCGGCAGGTCGCGCAGGGCCAGCACCCATTGGCCGCTGACATCCAGGTCGCCATAGCTGTTGTAGTCCTGGCTGCCGTCGTCGCCCGGGGCGACGATGCCATAACCGGCGAAGGCGACACCCGCCGGCTCGATGGCGCCGGTGCCGGAGAAAGGTAGAGGGCGCCAATCCTGCTCCAGGGTAAGGGGCACCGGCACGCCGTCGCCCCCCAACATCGCGAGCTGGGTGGCATCCTCCACCTCGACGCCTGCGGTGAAGGTGTAGGGCTGGAACCAGCTCGCCTCCGGTGCGCCGGCGAGTTCCGCTGCGGGCTCCAGTCCAATAGCGGCCATGGCGCGCGCCACATAGTCCGTCGCGAGGCGGCTGCCGGCGGTGCCCGTGCGCCGTCCGGCCATGGCCGGCGCTGTCAGCGCTTCCGCGTGGGCGCGTAGGTCGTCCGGGCTGATGGCGGTGTTGGTCGCCGGCAGCGGCGGGGCGTTCGCCGGATCCACACTCGGCGCCTTGTTTGCGGCGGCATCGGCGCCGGTCTCCCCGGCCGGCGGAAGCCCAAGCAGCTCGCGGGCTGCGGCGTCGTTCCAGTCGGCGATGAAGATCTGGGCCTGCTTGGTGGTTGTGCGGCTACTGGCCCAGGCGAGCTTCTCCCCATCCGGCGTAAACACCGGCAGGCCGTCGAAGCCCGGGGTGTTGGTAACCCGCACTGGGGCGCGCTCGCCCGCGGCGTCGACGATGTAGAGCTCGAAATTGGCGTAGCCGTGGGCGTTATTGGTGAAGATGATGTAGTCGCCGCTCGGATGGAAATACGGCGCCCAGGACATGACGCCCAGGTCGGTCACGGGGCGCTGGGCGCTGCCGTCGGCGTTCATGGTCCATATCTCGGCGGTCTTGCCGTCGGGCTCGAAGCGGCGCCAGACGATGCGGTTACCGTCCGCGCTGTAGAAGGGGCCGCCGTCGTAGCCTTCCTTGTCCGTGAGCCGCCGGACATTGCTGCCGTCCGCGTCCATCACATAGAGCTCCATGAAGCGCGACGGGTCCTCCTCCACCGCGGCGCGGGTGGCATCGTCCGCGTCGGGCGCGTAGGCGTGGCGGTTGGAGGCGAACAGGATGGTGTGGCCGTCCGGCGACCAGGAGCCTTCGGCGTCGTAGACTTCGGCGTTGGTGAGCCGTCTGGACGGGCCGCCGTGCAGGGCCGTTTCGTAGATCTCCTAGGTCGGGTTGTAGCTGCAGCGTTTGCGGCGGCCTTGACCGGACGAGCGCTAG
>NZ_JAIFKJ010000631.1 GCF_019695415.1 Thiohalocapsa sp. | reverse complement strand
CCGTAGCGGCCCGCACCCGGGAGGTGAGCTCGCAATCGGTGGGAATTCTCCGACCCCACAGACACTTGCGTCTGCAATGAAGCGGTCAACTGCCGTTTCTAGGTTCAAGTCTAGGCCGCCCTGGCCGCAGGGCGTCAGCCGCGTATCCAGTTCAGATCTTTCGGATCTGGGTCGCTGGTGTCCAGGCCCACGGCGCTCGCACTCTCGCCTTCACCAGCGTCGTCGTTGTCTTCGTCCCAGTAGCGCTGCCCGAGCTCGTTGATCTGCAGGATGCCGTCGTCGGCCTGGGGGCCGACGGGTGTGGCCTGTAACGTGAAGGCATCGGCAGTTGGCCCGCTGGAGAAGTCCACCGTGTAGTGCTCGGCGCGGATGCCGATGTTGGGCTCCCCCACCGTCTCGGCGCTGCAGTCTTCGTCCGGGTTGTAGCAGCCGTTCTCTGAGTAGATGCGCTCCATGAACTGGGCCAGGCGCATCAGCTCCGACTGCGCCTCCGCCCGTCGCCCGCTGCGGATCTGCTCCTGGTAGCTCGGGTAGGCAACGGCGGCGAGGATGCCGACGACAGCGACCACCACCAGCAGTTCCACGAGGGAGAAGCCGGCGGCGGTGCGTTTCGCGCTGTGGTGTTTGAGCGCTGACGCGCTGGATTGTGATGTTGAGGCAGGCATGACTCGGCTGTTCGCTCGGCCGCGGCTATTGGATTTGCAGCCAGGTCCGCCAGGCGTGACCCTCGGACTCTCTCAGCTGGATCAGGTCGCCCTCTGAATCCGCGATGATGCTCAGCGCCTCGCTGCCGCCGAGCGCGACGGTGGCGGGTGACGAATAGATACCGCTCTCAGTGTCGGCGCCGAGTACGCGTATGCTGCTGCCCACGGTCCCGCCACCGAGCAAGTCGACACGGTCAAAGCTGCCATCGAGATTGAAATCGAACGGGCTCGCCTGGAGCCGGGCGCCGGTCACCGCGTCGAGCGCGTTGACCCAGCTGCCGGCGCCGGTGCTGCAACACTCGCCGGGGATCAGGGACACGAAGACGACGCGACCTCCGCGTACCTGGGGTGCAGAGATCACCCGCTCTCCAAGCGCGTTCAGGTTGCCCGCCGCATCCGTCACCGCGAGGTCGATCACCCAGCCGCGCGTCGCGCTCGGTGCGGGCTTGGTGGCCTCCGCGTAGGCAGTGCTGCGACGGCTCAGCGTCAGCCCGGCCCCGGTATCGGCGGCGCCTATCACCCCGTCCGCGCCGACGGTAGCCGGGCCGAAGAACTGGTGCTTGATGAGAGCGCCGCGATCAGGCAGGCCCCCATGGACCTGTCCGTCATCGTCCCAGATGCCGTAGAAGCTCTGCAATGAGGTGTCGTCCTTGTCTGCGGCATTCAGCAGACGTCCGGTGCCGAACAAAAGGATGAAACCACCGTTCGGATGGCGCGCAAAGGCGATGCGGCTGGTGATAGGCTGCGGATTGCCGTTGGCGTCTCGGGCCTGGAAGATCTTCCTGACGGTCCCGCCGAGGGCGTCCGCATCGCCGTCGAAATAGGCCGGTGGGCTGCTCAGGTCGAACCGCCAGACATTGCCGAACAGAACCCCAGCGTAGGCACGGTCGGCGACGCGATCGCCGTCACACTCCAGTGCTGCGCACTCGACGAGGCCATTGCCACGGGCCTCACCCGGGGGCACGGCCCCGGGGCCGGCGCCCGTGTTCACACCAGAGAGGATGCGCTGGTTGTCTGCGTCCGCGCCCGACCCGGCCAGGCGGAGGACATAGAGGACGGCTTCCCCAGCCTCATCCACGGTGCAGTTGGTCGTGTCCAGCGCGTCGTTGCAATGTGCTGCAGCCTCGCCGGCAACCCTCGCGCTGCCGTAACCGTTATTCACCAGGGCGACCCAAGTGGTGTCGGCGCCGTCGGCGCCAGAATCGATGCGCACGATGGCCGGCTTGGCGAGCATGTGGCCCATATACCGACCATCCGGAACGTCGTCGGCAGGGTCATCGCTCGTGTAGGTGGTGACGGGGCCGCCGGCCTCGTATGCAGTGAAGCGTTCACCGGACGCGTCCGTGAACTCCCAAAGCACGAGCCTCTCGGCGGAGGCCTCTGTGGCTTCGAGAGACTCAGGGTCCGTAATGTCCAGCGCAAAGACGCCCTGGGCGCCCATGCCGAAACTGCCCACGAGCACCGAGCGCCAGGGGTCGTCCCCACCGCCGATCTTCGCATCCGAATAGCTGAGCGGCCCGTCGACATAGGACTCCTTGACGGCGGTGTTGTACGCCGGGTCCGCAAGGGTCGCGAGCGCCGGATAGACTGCTGCCGGGATGTAGGCAAAGGCCTCGGTGAAGCTGGCGGCGTCCGTATCTGTCTTGAAGGCGTGCAGCATGCCGTCGTTGGCGCCGACATAGAGCATGTCGGCGCGACCGGCTCTGCCGCGCTTGAAGGAATCGTAGTCTGGGTCGTCGAACCACTGCGCCGGCGGCCCCACCAGCAACGGCCCGCTGCCGAGCATGTCGCCCATTAGAGCACCGCCACGCGCGCGGAGCCCGCTCACCGCATCGCCTTTGAGCCAGCTGATGTAATCATCGGCGACAGCGGCCGCCGCCGCCTCGGCTGCCGCTTGGTCATCAGCACCGATGATCTCTACCCCCGTCAGGCCTTCCTTTTGCACTTGCGAGAGCTCATCGAAGCCATCCGCGTCGAAAACCCTGGGACCGCCGTCCGAATCGTCGTCGCCTTCCTCCCGCGTGACACTGTTTGGCCCTTCGTGGCCGGGGAAGGTGGCGGGGTCTTCGGTGCTCATGTGCGCCCCAT
>NZ_JAIFKJ010000130.1 GCF_019695415.1 Thiohalocapsa sp. | reverse complement strand
AGCCCGGTGGATAAGCCGCCGCCGAGCGTGTCGTCCGGGCCAGCGTCGGCACAGGCCAGCGAGTCGGGCGGCTGTGTGGCCGGGCGTCCGCCGTGCGGCAGGGGGGCCGCCGGGCAGCAACTGCTGGCGTCGTCATCCTAATCGAGGACAGTGGATGGTAATCCTGGGAAACACGGATCAACTTCCCCGAAAATGCGTTAAGGAGATTATGCGGAAAGCCCGGCACTGACGCTCATGAGCGGCAGCAGGGGCCCGACAAAAAGTCTAGGAATCGTCCCCGCGTTGTCACATGCGCGGGGTACAATCGGCGGTCCGGGGAAGGTCTGCAGCGCAGCTTCGCTGACCACCCGGGGGCGACAACCGGCAGCGTCAGTGCAGCCCCCGCCACTCGTCCACACCCAAGTCGCAGACGAGGTGAACATGTATGTTCGGTAAGACAGGCGCAATTCTTCTCTCGATAGCCAATCTGCCGCCTCAGATTTCCCGTAAGGACCTCAAGAAGCACGTCCAATCGGTCATCGCCGGGCTGGACGAGGGCGGCTTCCGCTTTCCGCCCGCCATCGGAACCTGCAACATCCTCCGTATCACCAATACCACCTCGGGTGTGGTATCGCACCAGGGACTGGTGTCCATCCAGCCGGCCCGGCTCGCGCTCAGGCTCATGAGCGCCTTGGAGCAAAAACCACTGCGCGGCCTGAACCTCCAGGTGAGCCGCTACCGACACGGGAGCTTCCCGGTCAACTCCAGTACGCCCCTCGTCTCCATGACCGACCTACTGCGCGTCAATGACGCCGTGCCCGGCGGTCGTGCGTGGAAGCTGGACCTGGTGTCCGACACTGGGCTGCATAAGGTCGCCTGTGCGCCCACGCCTCGGCACGAAGCCGACGGCCTGCTCGCGCACTGAGCAATACCCCCTTAGCTACTCTCCGTCCGCCCGGCGGAGTTGGTCCGCGGTACATCCGCGCGCAACTGCCCCGCATCCGCGCCTTCCACCGCCAATGGCGGTGGTGCAATGGACCGAACTCTGAGGTGTAGAGCCGCCTTCGCGAGTAGATGCGCGCTCACGGGGGCGGTGATGAACAGAAACACCGTCACCAGCACCTCGTGCAGACTCGGCCCCTCGCCGCGAGTGCTGAAATAGATCACCGAAGCGATCAGCAGCGCGCCGACGCCGAGCGTTGTTGCCTTGGTGGGGCCATGCAGGCGGGTGTAGAAGTCCCCCAAGCGCGCAAGCCCGAGGGAGCCGATGAAGGTAAAGGCGGCGCCGATGACGATCAGCGCCGACACCGCGATCTCCAGCAGATGCTCCGTCTGCGTCGCCACGAGGGCTGTCAGGTTCTCCATACGCCTCCTACCTATTCGATAATGTCGCCGCGCAGCAGATACTTGCAGAGCGCGACGGTGCCGACGAAGCCCATCATCGCAATCAACAATGCCGCTTCAAAGTAGAGCGCACTACCAAGCAGGATGCCGAGCAGCACCAGGAGTGCAATGGTGTTCACGTAGAGGGTATCCAGCGCCAGGATGCGATCCGGGTGGTCGGGCCCCAGCAACAGCCGCCAAAGGCTGAGCAGCAGGGCGCCGCAGACGAGAGTGAACGCGATGAACAGGGCGGTGCTCAGCATGGGGGCTCAAAGATATCTCGCAGCGGGCGCTCGTAGCGTGTCTTGATCTCCTGCGCCAAGGCGTCTGCGCTGGTGACGCGCAGGCCGTGCACGATCAGCGTACGACGGTCCGGGCTGAGCCAGGCCGACACGGTACCCGGCGTCAGAGACACCGTATTGGCAAGGATGCTGATGGCAAGCTCGCTGCGCAGCTCCAGCGGTACCGGCACGAAGGCCGGGCGCGCGAAGCGCTGCCCGCCCAATATCAGCGCCGCTACGGCCACATTGGCCACCAGGATGTCCCATAACACCTTGAGCAGAAAAAACACCAGCCACCAAGGCCGCGCGATGCGCACCCGGTCAGGCCAGAAGCGGCGGGTGAAGACCGGAATGGCCCAGCCGAGCAGCACGCCCAGCAGCGCCTGACCCGGAGTGAAGCTGTTCACCAGCAAGACCCAAGTGAGGGCCAAGGCCAGTGTCAACAGCGGATGCGGCAGCAGACGACTCAACATGGGATCAACTCCCCGCGCCGCCGCCCAGCACGGCCTGGATATAGCGCTCAGGTTGGAGCAAGGCCTCGGCAGTGCTCGCGGTGAAGTCGCTGATGGGACCGGCTGCCGTCACCAATGCAAGGCAAAGCCCGGCGAGGCCCAGCACGGACAACAGCGGCGGCCAGTCCGCACCCGTTGCCTCGTGGCCGCCATCCGCACCGCCTCCGCCAGATGGCCCCCCTTGCACACCTGCGACGGCCGCGCCGGCTAGCGCCCCGGGCGCTGCCTGCAAAGCCGCTGCCTCCGCTTGGGCGCCGGTGGCGCGGTAGAACAGCAGACTGCCGCTGCGCGCCAGCGCCACGATGCTGAGCAGCCCGGCCGTCAATACCACCGCATAGATCCAGGGCATACCCGGCGTTTCCAGGGCCGCCTGCAGCAGCATCCACTTGCCGAGGAAACCGGACAGCGGGGGCAGACCCGCGATCAGCACCGCCAGGACGAAGAACAGCGCGCCCACCAGTGCCGCCGCCGGCACCGCCGGCCCCGGATCGAGCCGATCACCGAGGTCGCCGCGGCCACGGGCGATGATATCCGCCAACAGGAACAGGGCCGCCGCGGCGAAGGTGCTATGCGGCAGGTAGTAGAGCCCAGCTGCGATGCCCTGACGGGAACCGAGCGCAAAGGCCGTGAGCAGCGTGCCGATGGAGAGCACCACCAGGTAGGCCGTCTGCCGGCGAAGCCCCCGGGCCGCCAACACGCCCAGCACGGCTACGACGATGGTGAGCAGGGCCAGCGGGAGCAGCACTGGCTCGATCAGGTGGGCCAGGGGCCCGGCCGCATCGCCGAAGATCAGGGTCTCAACGCGCAGGATCGCGTAGGCGCCCACCTTGGTCATGATCGCGAACAGCGCCGCCACCGGGGCCGAGGTCGCAGCATAAGCAGCGGGCAGCCAGAGGTAGAGCGGCACGAGCGCCGCCTTCAGCGCAAAGACGGTGAACAGCAGCAGACCCGCAGCGCGCACGATGCCCACGTCTTCCGGTGCTGTTTGCGCCACTTTGACGGCAAGATCGGCCATGTTCAGCGTGCCATGAATGCCGTACAGGGTGCCCACCGCGAACAGAAACAGCGTCGAGCCCGCGAGGTTCAGCACCACGAAATGCAGGCCGGCACGCACCCGCGCAGGCCCGCCGCCGTGCAGCAGCAGACCGTACGAGGCGAGCAGCAGCACCTCGAAGAACACGAACAGGTTGAATACATCACCGGTGAGAAAGGCGCCGTTGAGCCCGAAGATCTGTAGCTGGAACAGCGGATGGAAGTGGCGGCTACCACTGTCGGTCCCCTGCACTGCGTAAAACAGCGCGCCACAGGCCAAAAGCGCCGTAATGAGCAGCATCCAGACGCTGAGACGGTCCGCCACCAGCGAGATGCCATAGGGTGCCGGCCAATCACCCACCTGATAGACCTGGATGCCCTCGCCCGTCACGACCCAAAACAGCCAGAGCACCGTCGCCAGCTCCAGCACCACGGCAGCGAGGCTCAGCCGTCGGCGAACCATCAGCGACACCCGTCGCCGGGTGAGCAGCAGCGCGATGGCCGCCAGCAGCGGGAGCAGCAGCGGCAGGATGACCACCTGGCTCACGGCCCGTCCTCCGGACCCTGCCACCAGTCAGCCGATCGGTGACCGTCGGACTGGCCGTCCACGTGGTCGTTGCCGAGCTCCGCCCGGGCCCGCAGCGCCAGCATGATGACGAAGGCGGTCATCCCGAACGCGATCACGATGGCTGTCAGCACCAACGCCTGCGGCAGTGGATCTGCATAGCCGGCGGCGTCCGGGCTGATGACGGCGGGCTGCCCGACGGTGAGCCGGCCCGTGGCGAACAGAAAGAGGTTCACGGCATAGGACAGCAGCGTCAGGCCCAGCACCACTGGGAAGGTGTAGGCGCGCAGCACCAGGTAGACGCCGCAGCCGGTCAGGCTTGCGATGATGCCGGCGAGTAGGGCTTCCATCGCGATGGGGCTCCGTCAGTCGGCAGGCTCAGGCACGGTGCCGGTCGCGCGCTTTGGCGACGGCTCGTCCCCGGGCTGCGTCGCCGCACCGGCGAGAGCGCCCGCAACCGAAGCTGGAGCAACGCCGGCGGCGCTGGAGTCAGATTCGTGGCTCGCGTTGTGCATCAGACCCATGTGCACCAGGATCAGCAGCGTGGCGCCCACCACCACCAGATACACCCCGAGGTCGAAGGCGATGGCCGACGCCAGCTCGAAGTCCGCGAACGGCCAATGCACATGGGTGAAGGCCGAGGTGAGGAAAGGATAACCGAGCGCCATGCTCACAGTACCGGTGATGACCGCGATGAGCAGCCCCAGACCGATGACCGGATGAAAGTTGCGCGGCATCCGAGCATGGGTCCAGCCCACACCGTTGGCCAGGTACTGCATGACCAGGGCTACGGCTGTGACCAGGCCGGCGATGAACCCGCCGCCCGGGAGGTTGTGGCCGCGCAGGAAGATGAACACCGCCACCAACAGTGCCAGCGGCAGCAGCAGCCGCACCAGCGCCGCCATGATGGGCGGGTGCAGGTCCCAATTCCAGCGCCGGCCGGCGGTGTCGCAGGGAGGCCCAGGCAGCCGCAGGTCTTTCAGGAGCGCGTAGATGCCGAGCCCCGCCACAGCCAGCACGGTGATCTCGCCGAGGGTATCGAAGCCGCGGAAGTCCACCAGAATCACATTCACCACATTAGTGCCGCCGCCACCGGACACGCTGTTGTCGAGGAAGAACGCCGAAATGGGCTCGTGCGGGCGCGTCAGCACCGCCCAGGAGAGGATGCCGGCGCCGCTCCCAGCTGCAAGCGCAATGAGGAAATGCCGGAGTCGCCGACCGGTGTCCGCCTCAACCGGGGTGCGCCGCGGCAGGAAATACATGGCGAGCAGCAGCAACACGATGGTCACCACCTCCACCGATAGCTGCGTCAACGCCAGGTCGGGCGCCGAGAACTTGACGAAGATCAGCGACACCAGCAGGCCCACGGCCCCCAGCACGATGAGCGACATGAGCCGTTGCTGGTGGATCAAGGACGCGGTCAAAGCGACCGCCACCAGCGCGGCGGCCACCAGCACGCTGGCTGCGTCCGGCAGGCTCGGCGCCACCGGGCCGGTGATGGGCACATGCGGCGGGATAATGCCGGCCGCACCCGCCGCCAGTGCGGAAACGAGGAATATCGCCAGCAGCCGTTGCAGAGAGCCGACGTCCAGCACGCGCGTTACGAAGGTGGCCAGCGCCAGCAACTGCCGCACGATCCATTGATAAACGGCCGGCGCGTCCAGCATCCCGTGCCAGCGATTGGCAAGCTTGAACAGCGGATGGCGGCCGATGTAGACCAGCACGCCGCCCACCAGCGCGATCACGCTCATGAGCAGGGCCGCATTCAAGCCGTGCCAGATGGCGAGGCTGTAATACGGCGGCTTCGCCTGCAGCACGCCCTCCACCGCGACGCTCAGCAGCGGGCCGACGGTCTGTGCCGGCAGGATACCCACCAACAAGCAGATGGCCACCAACACCTCCACCGGGACCTTCATCCAGCGTGGCGGCTCATGCGGCTCCCGGGGCAGATGCGCCGGCTCGCCGTTGAAGAAGACGTCGTGGATGAAGCGCAGGGAATAGGCCACCGCAAACACGCCGGCCGCCCCCGCCACCACGGTGAGCACCCAGTCCCAGGTGGTGTATCTGGAGAAGTTCACCGCCTCATGGAAGAACATCTCCTTGGACAGAAAGCCATTGAACAGCGGCACGCCGGCCATGGACGCCGCCGCCACCATGGCCAGCGTCGCGGTATAGGGCATATAGCGCCACAGACCGTTGATGAGCCGCATGTCACGGGTGCCGCACTCGTGGTCGATGATGCCGGCGGCCATGAAAAGCGAGGCCTTGAAGGTGGCGTGGTTGATGATGTGGAACACGCCGGCCACCGCAGCCAGCGGCGTGCCGATTCCGAACAACAGCGTGATGAGGCCGAGGTGGCTGATGGTGGAGTATGCCAAAAGGCCTTTCAGGTCATGCTTGAAGAGCGCGAAGTAGGCGCCGACGGCAAGCGTCGTCAGCCCTGCCCCCATCACCAGCGCAGACCACGCATCGGTGCCCGACAGCACCGGAAACAGCCGCGCCAGCAGAAACACCCCCGCCTTCACCATGGTGGCGGAATGCAGATAGGCCGACACCGGCGTCGGCGCCGCCATGGCCTGCGGCAGCCAAAAATGGAACGGAAACTGGGCGGACTTGGTGAAGGCACCGAGCAGCACCAGCACCAGCATGGGCGTGTAGAACGGATGTGCGCGGATGGCGTCGCCTTGGGTCAGGATCACCGACAGGTCATAGCTGCCCGCCATCTCCCCCAACAGCAGGAAGCCGCCCAGCATCGCCAAGCCGCCGAGCCCGGTGACCGCCAACGCCATCCGGGCGCCATTACGGGCATCGCTGCGGTACTGCCAGTAGCTGATGAGCAGGAAGGAGGACAGACTCGTCATCTCCCAGAACATCAGCAGCAGCAGGATGTTCTCCGCGAGCACGATGCCCAGCATCGAGCCCATGAACAGCAGCAAATAGGCGAAGAAGCGCCCGGTGCTGTCCGCTTCGCTCAGGTAGTACCGAGCGTACAGGATCACCAGCACGCCGATGACCAGGATCAGCAGCGCGAACAGCATCCCGAGTCCGTCCAAGCGGAAGCCCAGGTTCAAGCCCAGCGCCGGCAGCCATGGCAATTGCCACACCAGCGTGTCTCCAGCGAAAACGCCGGGGAACGAGGGCGCCAGCACCGCAAGCGCCAACAGCGTCAGCCCGCCAGCCATCCACGCAGCGTGGTATCGGCCGAAGTGGGCGACCCAGGCGGCGAGTGGCGCGCCGAGGAGGGGGATCAGAACGGCAAGGGGCAGATTCATGGGGCGGCAAACTGTCGCGGGATGCGCAGTCTACCGCAAGCACCCTGGGCTAGGCAGGGTCGACACGCTCCGGCCGCTCGCCCAACAGCTGCCGCAAGAGGTCGAGCGCCGCCGCAGCGATGCGGGGCGCCTGCGATTCCCGGGGCCCCGCGATATTCAGCACCCGAATGCCCTGCCCGTCCAGCCAAGCACGGATGGCAGCGACCGTCGGCCCAGTGTCAAGGTCTACCGCGAGCAGTGGGCGACCGTAACGCCTCGCCAGCTCCGCCGTCAGCGCCGTGCCGCCGGTGATCGGTCCCCGGTGCAGGATCAGCGTGCCGTCGCTGTCGCGCACGTTCCACTCCGTCCGCTGGGCCGGATCGGCGTCGGGGGTCTCGCAGAGCGGATAGCGTGCTGGGAGCACCCCGTCCTCGGCCAGCCGGCCGCGCGGGCACCATCCCCCCACCGGCACACCAGCGGCGAGCGCGGCATCGAGCGCAGCCCGGTCTACTCCCGTCTGACCACCGCTCACCACGCGCGCGACAGGACAACCGCGGCGCGCATGCAGCGCGGCCACCAGCTCGCGATCCCGCCGGGCGAAGTACTGGTCTTCTTCGGCCTGTTCCTTCAGCCGCAGTTTGTCGGGGAGATTGGACATGCAACAAGGAGAAGCTGGGGCCTTTCTGGCGGCTGCCGGCGATGCCAGCGAGGCGCTGATCACTGGACCGCCGTCGAAGGGCGGGCAACGGAGCAACGAGCCAAGCGCCGAGAAACAGGTCGGCGACCTCATCCGCGAGTCACCCGTCCGAGTCGGGTCGGCTCACAGGAGTCCAAGCTTAGCGACGCGGTGCCTCAGGCCGACGAGTGACGGGGTCGCCTGCTCGACCCCAGGATGTCATTGGCCAGGGCCTCGGGCCGGACTCCCACGCCGCCGGCAGCAACTACTCCTAAGCCCTCACCCCTCAACCCTCGATCCTCAGCCCTCGACCCCATAGGCGCCTGGGACATG
>NZ_JAIFKJ010000408.1 GCF_019695415.1 Thiohalocapsa sp. | reverse complement strand
TCAATTGTCGATCCGATAATTAGGCGCTTCCTTGGTGATCTGCACGTCGTGGACGTGGGACTCCCGCATGCCGGCGGCGCTGACGCGCACGAATTGCGGCTTGGTGCGCATCTCTTCGATGTTCTGGCAGCCGGTGTAGCCCATGCTGGAGGCGAGGCCGCCGATGAGCTGGGTGATGACGTTGAGCACGCTGCCCTTGTAAGGCACCCGGCCCTCGATGCCCTCGGGCACCAGCTTGCCGGGCTCGGTCTGCTCCTGGAAGTAGCGGTCGCTGGAGCCCTCTTTGCCCCCCATGGCGCCGAGGGAGCCCATGCCGCGGTAGGACTTGTAGGAGCGGCCCTGGTAGATCTCCACCTCGCCCGGCGCCTCGTCGGTGCCAGCGAAAAGACTGCCGATCATGACGCTGTTGGCGCCGGCGGCGATGACTTTGGCCACGTCGCCGGAATAGCGCAGGCCGCCGTCTGCAATCAGCGGCACGCCGGTGCCGGCAAGCGCCTCGTGGACATTGGCAACGGCTGTGATCTGCGGCACACCGACACCAGCGACAATGCGGGTGGTACAGATGGAGCCGGGGCCGATGCCCACTTTCACGGCGTCGGCGCCAGCCTCCACCAGCGCACGTGCGGCCTCGCCGGTGGCGATGTTGCCGCCGATGACCTGCACGTCCGGGAAGTGCTCCTTGATCCAGCGGATGCGGTCCAACACACCCTGGGAGTGACCGTGGGCCGTGTCCACCACCAGTACGTCCACGCCGGCCTCAACTAGGGCCGTCGCGCGCTCGTCGGTGCCGCTGCCGCCGGAGACCGCGGCCCCCACGCGCAGGCGCTCGCGATCGTCGCGGGAAGCCTTGGGAAAGTCGGCCGCCTTCTGGATATCCTTGACGGTGATCAGCCCGCGCAGCTCGAAGGCGTCGTTCACCACCAGCACCTTCTCGATGCGGTGCTTGTGCAGCAGGCCCAGAATCTCTTCACGGGTGGCGTCTTCCTTGACGGTCACCAGCCGCTCGCGGGGTGTCATGATGGCCGATACTGGAGCATCCATGCGCGTCTCGAAGCGCAGGTCCCGGCCTGTGACGATGCCCGCCAGGTGTCCCCCCTCGGTGACCGGCACGCCGGAGATATTGTGTGCCCTGGTGATGGCCAGCACCTCGCCGATGCTCATCTCCGAGTCGACGGTGATGGGGTCCCGGATAATGCCGCTTTCGTAGCGTTTGACCGTCTGCACCTCTCGCGCCTGGCGCTCGATGGACATATTCTTGTGTACGATGCCAATGCCACCCTCTAGGGCAAGCGCGATGGCAAGCCTGGCCTCGGTCACGG
Organism: Thiohalocapsa sp.; assembly: GCF_019695415.1. Lineage (GTDB taxonomy): Bacteria > Pseudomonadota > Gammaproteobacteria > Chromatiales > Chromatiaceae > Thiohalocapsa. Next base: position 1,477 of record NZ_JAIFKJ010000408.1, on the reverse strand, counting down.
TGTCCATGGCCGCCGATAAGAGCGGTATTTTGAGGCCGATGCCGCGGGTCAGCTGCGTGGATAGGTCCACGTCGCTTGGTACCACCTTCGAGTGGGCGGGCACGAGCAGGACGTCGTCGAAGGTGAGTGCTTCACCGAGCAGGCGCATGGCGGGTCTCCGGCGGGGGATCGAGTGCCGATGAGTTAACTGCTTATCATAGGAATTCAACGCGACGCGGTAAACTGGAAGCCGCGGCGGTGGCTCGCAGGCCCCGCTCGCCCATCACGGAGTGGAAATGCGCGCCCGCACCAGGCGCTATCATCTGCGGATACACACAGCACCACAACGCCCGCGAGCCCACGCCCAGTTTCACCCCCACGGGCTTCTCGCCCGCGGTCTGCATCCGAGCCCAAGCCATGTCCTTCGCCGCCGGCGCCGAGCAGATCGTCGACTTCCAGCGCGATATCTGGACTGTGTCCCGGCTCAATGCCGAGGCCCGCGCCATCCTGGAGGGGTCTCTGCCGCTGCTGTGGGTTCAGGGGGAGATCTCGAATCTCGCCCAGCCGGCGTCCGGCCATTGCTATTTCACGCTCAAGGATGCGGGCGCCCAGGTGCGATGCGCGCTGTTCCGCCAGCGCCGGCAGTTGCTCGCCTTCCGGCCCGCCAATGGTCAGCAGGTGTTGCTGCGGGCACGCCTGACGCTCTACGAGGCCCGCGGCGACTTCCAGCTGCGGGTAGAGCACATGGAGCCGGCGGGCGAGGGCGCGCTGCGCCTTGAGCTGGAGCGGCGCAAACGCCGCCTGGCGGCGCTGGGTCTCTTCGACGAGGCCAAGAAGCGACCGCTGCCGGCCCTGCCTGCGCAGATCGGCGTCATCACATCGGCGACCGGTGCGGCGGTGCATGATCTGCTCACGGTGCTGCGGCGGCGCCTACCGCTGGTGCCGGTGCTGATCTACCCTGTGCCGGTCCAGGGGGAGGCTGCGGCGGCGGCCATCTGTGGGGCGATCGCCCTCGCGAACCGCAGGGCGGACTGCGATCTCCTGATCCTAGCTCGTGGTGGCGGCTCGCTGGAGGACTTGATGGCCTTCAACGACGAGGCGCTGGCGCAGTCGATTCGCGCATCCGGCATCCCGGTGCTGACGGGTGTCGGTCATGAGATTGATCTCAGCATCGCCGATCTGGCCGCGGACCAGCGCGCAGCGACGCCCTCCGCGGCGGCGGAGATGGCGGTCCCGTCTGCTGCGGATCTGATACAGCGGCTGGCTGCCCTCGAGCGCCGGCTCGGTGCGGCCCTTGGCGGCCGCCGCAGCGCCGCGGCGCAGCGCCTCATCGCCGCGAGCCGCCGTTTGCATCTGCGCGACCCTGCGGCGCGTCTGGAGCAGTTCGCGCAGACCTTGGATCGGCTGCAGCGTCGGCTGGACCTCGCCATGCGGCGTGGCTTGGAGCGCCGCGCTGCGGCGTTGGAGCGCCGGCAGGCGGGCCTGCGGGCTGCCGCAC
>NZ_JAIFKJ010000237.1 GCF_019695415.1 Thiohalocapsa sp. | reverse complement strand
CGGAAGACCAGGACTGAACTCGCGCCATCTTGTGCCCAAGGTGGACTCAAGCCTGCCCAGCAAAGCAGCGTCTCGGCCAGATTAGCGGAGTTGCGCTCGTCTAAGCGCTGCCCTCGATTCGCCCCTGATCCGCTGCTTTAAGAATATCCCCAAGCTACCTGACCCACTGCTGTTTTTTTACCAAGCGAGCCTTGTTTTTCGGGCCGCACCCACCTATTCTGGAGAGGCAGCCTGGGCAGTTAACGCTGCCAATATGCATTCGGGGGAATGCTAGCCGCCGCAGGCGATGCGCGCGGGCTGCGTATCTTCAGAGCAAGCCGGTCTCGGGGGTAACCAGCATGCACGGAACTCCGCAGGACCTTTGGGTCCCGACAGAACACATCACACACGACGACGCGCCGGCGCTGCTCGACCGGCGCAGCTTTCTTGGCATGTCCACGCTCGCCGGGGGCGCGCTGCTCTGCGGCCTACCCGGACTTGCGGACGCCGCCGGCCGGCCGCCCCTGCAAGCGCAAGTGGTCGGGCTGGTCAAGCGCCTGCGCGCCGAGAACAAAATCCGCTGGGACGAGAAAACATCCTGGTCAGTCTACGACTTCACCGGCCGCAAAAAGCTCGTCTCCATCAACGAAGAACAGCCCCGGCAAGCGGCAAGCATGATGAAGCCGTTTGTTGCGCAGGCATTCTTTTACACCATGCGCGACAGCGGTGGGCGGCTGCAGTACACCTCTGGTGTCCGCGATACCATGGAGTACATGATCCGCAAGAGCAGCAATACGGCCACGACAGAGCTCATGCAGCTGGTGAGCCGCTACAACGGCAACATGGGTCCGCAGGCCACGGAGTACGTACTGAAGCGCCACGCGCCACAGGTGTTCCGGCAGACCAGCATCGTCGAATACATCCCGGCCAACGGGCGCACCTATCGCAACACGGCCTCGGCCCGGGACTACAGCCGCTTCCTATACGCCCAGTGGCACCGCCAGATGCCGTACGCTTCAGAGGTCCTGGAGCTGATGTCGCTGCCCAACCACGACCGCATTACCCGGGGTGTCAGCAACATGCCCTCGGACGTGCGCGTCTTCGACAAGACCGGCTCCACCGCCATGCTGTGCGGCAACATGGGCATCATCGAGTGCCGCGACCGCCGCGGCCGCCCGCGCCCATACACCTTCATCGGTATCATCGAGAAAGCGGACCGTACCAACTACTACGGGCGCTGGATCACCAACCGCAGCAACGCCATGCGGGAGGTCTCGAACCTGGTCTACAGCTACATGCAGGGCCAGCACCGCCTGGCTTGACGCACGCGCTGGCGCCGCCAGCCGCCGCCCACCAAAGGTCATCTTGGCGGGGCGGAGCACCTGTCTCACTTCCGTTTGAGCAAGCAACCTTGGCCCCGCAGCGCGGGGCCGTTTTGTGAGGTGCTCCCGCAACACTGCCAACCGCGGTCTCTACGGCGGTCCTGACGGCAGATTTGGCCTCTTCGGCATCGCGTACGCGCCATGGCGGGCCGGCGAGTGCGTACACCGAAGAAGCGCTGTGGCTTGCCTCCTGATAGGCCCGGCGTTTCTCCGCCGATCAGGCGAGATAGATCCGCTCCAACGTGCCGCGGGTGATGTTGCCCCGCCGGTCTTCAGCTTCGATGTAGTAGCGCAGGTCGCCGGCGCCGGCCGGCAGCTCGGCGGTGACATAGTCGGCCGTGACCCTGGCACCCGTCTGTGTCGGATAGGAGCCGTGATTGCGCATGGGCAGGCGGGTCACGCCGCCAGCGGCGCGCAGAATGAGGTCCACGCGCCCGAGGCCCGAGCAGTCCGCAACGAAGCTGTGCACGGTGCCCTCACGCGGCGCATCCAGCAGGCAGCCCTGTCCCCAGCGCTTACCGCCGGGGTTCTCCGGCGTAACCCAGGGCGGAAAGATGGTTGGCCCGGTGTGGTCACCACCGGCGCCGAGCAGTGCGTCGATGGCCGACTTGATCAGGTCGAGCCCCAGATTGGCGGCGTTGGTGACCTGCTGGTCCCACACCTGCTGCCCCGTCCAGTACCAATAACAGCTGGTTTCGGCGGTGAGCATGAGCCGCAGCACCTCGGGTAGTGCTGGATGTTCCGGCTCGGCATCTTCCAGCGTATGCACCAGGTTCTGGAAGGCCGTGAGCACGGCCCAGGAATTGAGGTCCGGTGAGTAGGGCTGGTCGTAACGGCTGAACCACTTCATGAATTGGGGGTCGCCGTTGTCGGCGCCGGCCCAAGCGCCGGGCTCGATGTGCGCCACCTGCGCGGGGTCTGGTGGGAAGCGTTCCAGATAGTCCTCTGCCGTGGTCAGCTCGAAACGCTGATCCTGCTGCAGCCACGCCACCAACCGGCCGGTGTTGTGATGGTAGTAGCTGTCGGCCCCGCCACCATGGTTGTCGCCGTCGGAATGGAGCAGGAAGAAGGGCGGATGCTCGGGGTCGAAGCCGCCGGTCTCGACGATGCGCCGATAGAGCTGGCCCAGCACGTCCGGGTACTGCAGGGCACCGAAGCCGCCGCGAGCATCCTCGTTGCCGATATAGCGCTCAGCCGGGATGGCGATGATCTTGTGCAGCCGACCGTCCGCGTCCTCGTAGCCGACGTACTCCGGCTTCAGCAGCGACGGCGAGATCTTCGACGCTGCCCAGATGTTGCGCAGCTGCAGCCAGTCGTCCACCGGTGGGTTCACTTGGTCGGCGGGGTTTGGCGGCAGCATGCCCTCTTCCGTGCCGGCATACGGATAGTCGCGACAAGCCCGGAACCGGTGAATGGAGTCGTAGATCACCGCCTGAATGCCGGCCTCATTCAGGGCCGGGATCATGCGCACATGGAAGGCCGTCTCCGGCGGAAACAGCACCCGCGACGGCTGCACGCCGAAGGCGCTCTCGATGGCGTCCCGGTGCCAGGCGATCTGTCGGACGATGTCCCGGTAAGGGATGAGCGGCATCAACGGGTGGAAAAAACCGAGCCCGGAGAAGGCGAGGCGCGGGTTCCCGAGGGCCGTCTTGGCCACGGCCATGCGACGCAGCGCCTGGCTCCAGCTCGCGAAGCGCCCGCCGCAGCGCCCACGATCGCCCCCGCGTCTCCTCTGCCCGAGGAGCGAGCCGCTCCAGCTGGTGCACAGCCCCGCTTCGGGCAGGTCGCCTTTGATGTATTGCTGCGCCGCCGCGTGCCCGAAGTCGGTGGAGTTGCCGCCGCTGGAGCCTAAGGTCCCGTCCTTCTCTCCGTCCCAGGCGTCGGGGTCCGTGGTGTTGTAGTAGGGCTGGTGCATGTGCTTGTGGATGCCGAAGTAGAGCTTCACTTCGGCACCGCCGAACACCGCGGGACGCTCGCCCGACGCCGGCGCCGCCGCGGCGCCACGCTCAGCGGCAGCTTGACCGCCCCCAGTGAGACGGATCTGGCAGAAGGCCTTGATCCAATCGCCGCCACCGGCACCCGCGATATCCGCCCGGCGGCAACCCTCCACCTGGACCTCGATGAACTCCCCCGCCACCCTGCCCGGCGGCACCTCGGCCTCGTAGGCCCAGGTGCCGGGCACGGTTTGCTGCACCTTGATGGCGTCGCCGTTCAGCAGGGTCTCCTTGCCGCCCGCCCGCAGGATCACCTGCGGGAAGGGGATCTCGCCATCTGCAGTGAATCCAATGCTGAACGCCGGGTGCCCAGCATCGGCGTCAATGGGGAGCGCCTCGGGGCAGGCGGTACTCAGGATGCGCGTGAAGATCGGCATGGTCGGCACAACGAGATTGACGGAGGCCCGCGACAGTCAGATCGAGGTCGCCGCTGCGCCCGCTCCTGGCTGGGCTCACGGAGTTAGGGAAACGCCAATAAATCGGCGCTTCTCTAAGTCGTCAAAAATGAAGGACCCCGGCAACCGCCCCTGTTGGGAACGAGCCAGGCTCCGGCCGATTTTTGGCCAGAATGGCCAACAAATCGACGTCTCCTTAAAACACTCAGCCGGCAGACTCGGCCAGCCGTCCGGCGACATCCGTACGCTCCCAAGGTACATCCATGTCATGACGGCCCATGTGGCCATAGGCGGCGAGCTTACGGTAGAAGCCCTCGGGATGCTCGGCGGGCAGATGGCGAAGGCGCAAGTCGCGCACGATAGCGCCGATGCGGAAGTCGAAATGCTGTTGCAGATGCCGCGCGATTGCGGCGTCGTCGATGCGGCCGGTGCCGAAGGTGCGAACACGCAGACTCACCGGGCCGGCGGAGCCGATACTGTAGCTGAGCTGCACCTCGCACTCGCCAGCGAGGCCGGCGGCGACGGCGTTCTTTGCGGCGTAGCGGGCGGCATAGGCGCCGACTCGGTCGATGCGCATGGGGTCCTTTCCGCTGAGGGCCGCCCCGCTGTGGCGCGCATACTCGCCATAGGTGTCGATACCCGTCTTGCGCCCCGTGAGCCCGGAGTGGACCGCCGGTCCACCGCCGATGACGGGGCCCTCCGGGTTGATGAAGTAATGCGTCTCGCCGTCCGGGGCCACCGGCTGCTCGGCCAGCACAGGCGTAATGACGCCGTGGATCAGGTCCGAGCGAAGTCGATCCAGGCCCGGCGCCGCGTCCTCACGCTGGCTGGTCTCGAGCGCCACGCTGTGTATGCGCACGGGCCGCCCGTCGCGGTATTCCACCCCGACCTGCACCTTGGCGTCCGGCAGCAAATAGGGCAGATCCGCCTCCAAGTCCGGGTCGTCCAAACGCCGCGCCAGCGCGTGGGCGATGACGACCGGCAGCGGCATCAGCGCCTCGGTTTGATCGCAGGCGTAGCCGAAGACGGTCACCTGGTCCTTGGCGGTGACGCGCCCCAGGGCATCGTCGTCCAGGGCGTCCAGGTCGAGCGGGTGATAGTCCCGCTCGGTGTGGTCCATGAAGCTGGTCATGATGGTGCAGGCGTCGGCGTCGAACACCTCCCGCGGATAGCCGACGCTGCGGATCACCGCCCGCGCCACGTCCGGGATGGCGAGCCCGCCCTTGGAGGCATAGTGGGCGGAGATAAACAGCACGCCGCTCGCCATGGCGCACTCGGCGACGATGCCGGCGTTCGGGTCCTGCCCCAGAAAGTGATCGACAATGGCGTCGCTCACCTGGTCGCAGAGCTTGTCCGGGTGACCCGTGGTGACGGATTCGGACGTGAAGATGAAGTCGTCGCTCATGGGTGGGCTCCGATTGACGGGTGGCCTGATGCCGCTTTACGGGGCAAAGGTCCGAGACTTACCGATGGCTCATTGCGCCAGGGCCGAGGGCAAAGGGCGGAGGGAATCGGCGCATGAGCCCAATCGTTGGGCCCCCTTGGCGTCGACCCGACGGACGCCGAGCCCCTGCGGCACGAGCGTAGGCGAGACTCCATCGCTCTGCACTTTTCACGTATCCACTTCGCGCGCGCTCACGTCGTCCGCTCCTCCGGCGGCGCGTCAAGGACCACCGCATGCTCTGGCCCACGATACGCGGGCTTGGTCGCCTCATTGACAATCAGCGGAAGGATGACACCGGCGCCGATGGCGGCCAGGTCCATCCAGCCGAGCGGCACCGTGCCGAGCAGCCGGCGCGCGCCGGGGACGACGCTCACCACCACCTGCAGCGCCGCCATGCCCAACACCGCACGGGTCAGGTGTTTGTTGGGGGCGAGCTTCTCGCCGCCGAAGACATTGCGGTAGCGCGAGCGCGAGCTGAGCGCATGGGTCAGCTCGTTCATCACCAGCGTGTTGAAGGCGAGCGTGCTGGGCGCCGGTCCAAGGCCGTATTTGCGCATGCCGTAAATGAAGGCGCCGGCGGTGCCGAGGCCGATGGTGCCGGACTCGAAGGCCATGCGTCTCAGGTCCTCGCGGGTGATGATCGGCTCCTCCGGGTCCCGCGGCGGGCGGTCCATGATGTCAGGCTCCGCGGGCTCCATGGCCAGCGCGAGCCCCGGGAAGATGTCCGTCACCAGGTTGATCCACAACAGCTGCATGGGGTTCATGGCCTCACCCCAGCCGAGCATGACGCCGGCGAGCATCACCTCGATCTCCGTGAGATTGGTGGAGACCATGAAGTGGATCATTTTCCGGATATTGTTGTAGATGGTCCGACCCTGCGCCACCGCGATGGTCATGGTGTGCAGGTTGTCGTCTTCCAGTACGACATCCGAGACCTCGCGGGCGACGTTGGTCCCGCTCTCGCCCATGGCGACCCCGATGTCGGCGGCCTTGAGCGCCGGACCGTCGTTGATGCCATCGCCGGTCATGGCCACCACCATGCCCGCCTCCTGCAGCGCACGGACGATCTTGAGCTTATGTGCCGGGCTCACCCGCGCGAAGACGTGCACATTGCGCACCAAGCCGGCGAGCAGCTCCGGGTCCATCTCCTCGAGCTTGTTGGACTCCAGTACCTGCAAGGGCTTGTCGCCGGAAAGCCCCAGCTCCTTGCCAATGGCATAGGCCGTGGCGCTCTGGTCGCCGGTGATCATGATGGTCTCGATGCCGGCTTGGTGATACTCGGCGATGAGCCTGTCCATACCGGGGCGCATGGGGTCCGCCATGCCGGCGAGGCCGAGCCAGCAGAGCTGGCCGGTCTTGTCCGGCATTTGCCCCTCGTCCAGCTCGCGGTAGGCGGCGCCGAGCACGCGCAGGGCCTGCCCCGCCATGCGCTGGTTCTCGTTCGTGATCTCGGCGCGCATCGCCTTGGTGAGCCGGACCTTTTTGCCGTCGCGCAGCATGGTGGTGCAAAGCGCCAGCACCTCGTCCGGGCTGCCCTTCACCGCCAACAGATGCTTGTCGCCTTTGTACGGATGCAGGCTCGACATGTACGGCCGGCCCTCGGCGCGGTAGCGGGTCTTGAGCCGCGGGCGCTCCGCGCGCAGCGCCGGCACGTCGACGCCCGCCTCCACCGCCAGCTCCACCAGCGCATTCTCGGTGGGAGAGCCCTCGTAGCGCCACTTGCCGGGCACGCCCTTGATCTCGGCCTCGCTGCATAGCGATACCACCTGCATCAGCCGCACCAGCTCCTCGCGCGCCAACGGGTCCACGGCGTGGCCGTCGTCGTCGGTAAATTCGTGCGAGGCCACCTTGTAGCGCTCGCCGCCGCCGTAGACGGCCACCACGGCCATGCGGTTCATGGTGAGCGTGCCGGTCTTGTCCATGCAGAAGACCTGCACGGAGCCCAACGTCTCAACGGCATCCAAATGACGCACTGCGACATTGCGCCCGCGCATGTCATTGATGCCCATAGCGAGCGTCGTGGTAGCCACCGCCGGCAGGCCCTCCGGCACCGCGGCGACGGCGAGCGATACAGACGCCTTCAGCATCTCCAGCCAGGCATAGCCCCGCAGCACACCGACCGCAAAGACACCAGCGCAGACACCGCCCGAGAGCAGCGCCAGCTGGGTGCCCATGCGCCCGAGCTGCTTCTGCATGGGCGTCTCCGGGGACTCCGCCTCACCCACCATGGTCTGAATCTGCCCGAGCTCCGTCGCCGCCGCCGTGGCCACCACCAGCCCGCGACCGTTTCCACCCGTCACATGGGTGCCCATGTAGGCCATGTTGCGCCGATCGCCCAGCGGCGTGTCCTCCTTGGCGACGAAGTCCTGGTCCTTGCTCACCGGCATGCTCTCGCCCGTCAGCGCCGACTCGTCCACGCTCAGACGATGCGCCCGCAGCAGCCGGACGTCGGCGGCGATGTAATCCCCCGGGGCCAGCAGCAGCACGTCGCCCGGGACGATCTCCTCCACCGGCACCGTCACCGTCTCCCCGCCGCGCAGGGCCTTGACGCTGCGCGCGCCGGTCTGGGTCAGGGACTCGATGGTGCGCTCCGCCTGGCGCTCGGTGACGAAGCCGATGACGCCGTTGATCATCACCACGCCCAGAATCACGCCCGCGTCCAGCAGGCCGCCGGTGGCCACCGCCACGCCCGCGGACACGCCCAGCAGCGCCACCGGCAGGCTGTTGAACTGGCTCACGAAGATGGCGATGCCCGAGCGCGTTTCGGCAGCCAGGAGGGCATTCTCGCCGAAGCGGCGCAGGCGCTCGGCACCACCGTCGACA
>NZ_JAIFKJ010000197.1 GCF_019695415.1 Thiohalocapsa sp. | reverse complement strand
GGTGAATGGCTTTTCCGGGGGCGCCCGCGTGCGGGACGTGGGGGCGCGACACGGAGAAAGAGCCCCCATTACCAGGCCCGGTATGGGTGGAGCGGCACGCGGGGGGCCGCGGCAACCTGTTCGCGTCACGCAAGAGGGCGGCAACCGATGGCGCACACCACCCGCAGAGTCCCCGCGCTGCTCCTGGCCGGCACACTTGTGTCGGTTGGCGTCGCGGCTGATGAGAGCGCGCGGTCACCTGACGCCTCAGATACCGCGCCCGTCGCACCCAGCCCGAGGGACGGCCTTTCCGTCCCGCAGATCTCGCGGCTGCAACGGCTCGCTGAGACGCTCAATGCCGTGGAGACGAACGGCGGAGAGCTGCTGTTCATCTCCGGCAATGGCCGGTATGTGATCCGCGGCCAAATCGCAGATCTGTGGCATGGCGCCATGATCAACTCCTACGACGAGCTGATCGCGAGGGCAGGGCGGCTGGATCTCGGGCGCATGGGGGTCGATGGCGACGCTCTGGGGGCGCTGGTCGTGGGGGCGGAGTCCGCCACACCCACCACGGTCTTCATCGACCCGCGGTGTCCGCACTGCGTGCAGCTTCTTGAGCAGCTCGACGACGAATCCCTCCTCGAGCGCCATCAGTTCGCGCTGGTGCTGCTCCCGATCCTCGGCCGAGAGTCGCAGCAAGACGCGCTGCGTCTGTCCTGTCTGGCTGAGTCCGATCCCGGTGCGGCCGTGCAAGCGCTGCTCGACGGCTCGGTAGCGGATCTCCCCCTGCCCAACGCCGCTTCGACGTGTGGTCAGGAGCCGCTGCAGCGCGCACTGGTGGCTGCCCAGATGCTTGGCATTAGCGGCACACCCTTTCTTGTCGCACCCGATGGGCGCACGCACACGGGTGCGACGGACCTCGCAGCGTGGCTGGCCGCGACCGATCACGCCGCACGTACACAGTGAGTTGTGCGGCTGCCCAACTAAAGACCACACAGCAATGTTTTTAACAGCATCTGCAATGTCTGCGGCCGGGGAAAGGAAGTCAAGGATGACGAGATACCTCGGTGTCGCGCTGTGCGCGCCGCTCTTGTTGGTCACCGGCTGCGCGGGCACAGCAGGCTCCGCGAACTACGCCTGTCCCGGCTACCCGGGACAACCCCTGTGCCTGCCCACCACCGAGATCTACCGTCTCAGCATGGGGGACGCACCGCCACCCGCAGCGGCGCCCCGCCCAAGACTGATACGCCAAGAGTATCCGCCAGCAGCGGGCTCCGGCTGGGTCTGGTCCGAGGAGATTTACCAATGAGAGCTTCGACCATCCTGGGCGTGTGCCTCCTGGCCGCAGCGCAGCTGCTGGTCGGCGGTTGCGCTGGCCACACGGGTGCCACGCGCGGCCCGGGGCAGATTGCCGATCAGCGCCCAGACGCGCTGCAGCCGCGGCGTGTCGGTCCGGCCGCGATGGAGGCCTGGATCGCGCCGTGGGAGAGCGGTGCGGGGGACCTGTACCCCGAGGCGACCGTGTACATCTCGGTCGCACCGGAGCGATGGGAGTACGCCCCGGCAGGCGGGCCGACCGTCCTGCGACCCATCCAACAGGAGGCGCGCACTGATGAGGCCTCGGCGAAGGAAGCGCCTCCCTCGCCGTCGTTGGCGCCCGACCCGCGCGCGGCGCCGACTGGAGCCGACGCGCCACGCCCGGTGATTCCCGACGGCACGCGCAGAGAAACCTGAATTCCGGACGGCGCCCCATGAGGCGACGCCCGGTGTCACCCGAGCGCAGAGCGCTCCCTTCAAACCGTCCCTAAAGGAGACTTTCCATGCAAAAGCTTGCGGCCATCAACCCCCGCAACCGCATCACGGCCCGGCAGATGAATATGGGCTTCCTGGCGCTGCTCGCGACCATGGTCGCCATCGCGAGCATCTCCGTTGCCGTGGCGGGTGGCGCCGGTGGTGTCGGCGGTACCGAGTTCCAGCCGCTCTACGACATGCTCGTCGATTGGATGACAGGCTACCTCGGCCGCGTCGTGGCGGTGGTGTTCATCATCATCGGCCTGATCGCCGGCGCTGCGCGCGGCAGCATCATGGGCTTCGCCTTGGGCGTCGCTGCCGGTATCGGCATGTTCATGGCCCCGCCTGTCATCGACGGCGTCGTTGCCGCGACGCTGCCCGTCATCGCCTGATCGTTCCCATACCACCCATCCCTGACCACGGGGACCCGGCCTTGACCATCGGGCCACGCACGACACTCGTCCCGATGCGACACCACACCGCCAGGAGACGCCTGCGCCGGCTGCCACCGGATGCGCGCCGACGAGCCATTGACGCCGGCCTCGACTGCCTCGCTCGCCAACGCACAGCCGTCGCGGTGCTCGACGCGGACGGCAACCGCCCCCCCGACACCGGGGCTGGGGTGTCCCGGGGCGTGACTGCCCCGGGCAAAGCGACCGGGGTCACCCATGACCCGCCCGTCATTCAGGTGACGAGGCCACCGCGATGAGTCATTTCAGACAGATCAACGGCGAGCGCGCCGCGGCGCTCTTTCCGGTCCTCGCGTTCGATCCGGAGACGCACCTGTTCCTGCTCGACGACCAGACGTTGGGCGCGGGCTTTCTGTGCCAGCCGCTGTCCTTCGTCGACCAGGGGCTGTTCGACCGCCTGCTCAACCTGATCAACCTGGAATGGCCCCAGGGGACACTGATGCAGATCGCCCTGTGGACCTCGCCGGACATCATCGAGCAGATGACGGATATGGAGAACCTGCGGCTCGGCTCCTACGACCCGCTGCTGCGTAGCGCCACGCAGCGCACGGCCGACTTCCTGCGTGCCGCGACTACGGATCCGCTCCCCGGATGTGCGGACACCCGCGTGCGCGACGTGCAGGTGTTGGTCTGCGTGAAGTTCCCACTCGCGGGGCACCAGCCCACCGAGCATGAGCATCGCGATGCCGTTGAGCTGGCCACCACCGCGCTGCAGGTGCTCTCCACGGCCGGCTTGCGCCCGGAGCGAATGTCAGCCGACCGTTACGTGCGCATCGTGCAGGCGCTCCTCAATTGGTCCCCGCGCGCAGGCTGGCGCGACCGTATCGTGCCGGAGTGTGCGCCGGACCTACCCATCTGCAGCCAACTGCTCGACTACGACGCGGTGATCCGGGTCGACGCCGACGGCCTGATGGTCGGTGATCAACGGATACAGACGCTCTCGATGAAGCGTTTTCCCGATCGGGCAACGTTCGGGCTGGCGATGCGGTATCTCGGAGATCCGTTCTCCGGCACCCGCGGTGTGCCGCACAACATTCTGATTACGCTGAACCTGCTGTTTCCGGACCCGGAGGTCGTCCGCATGCGCCTCAATTCCCGCTCCCAGTGGGCTGCGCACCAGACGACCGGACAACTGGCGCATTACATGCCGGGCCTGGTCCAGCGCAAGCAAGAGTACGACACGATGGAGTCGCAGTTCGATGCGGGCGACCGGCCGGTGGAGGCCTACCTCGGGATGGCGCTGTTCACGAGCGAGGAAGAGGCGTCGAAGGCGGCCAGCAACGTGCGCACCTACTGGCGCGAGCTCGGCTTCCAGGTCCTGCCGGACAGCTGCTTCAGCCTGCCGCTGCTGCTGCACTGTCTGCCATTCGGCGCGGACCGCAAAGCGATCCAGGCTCTGCAGCGATACCGCACCCTGAGCGCCTCCCACGTGGCCATCCTGGCGCCCGTCTTCGGCGACTGGAAGGGCAACGGCAGCCCTGTCGTGCAGCTCCTCGGTCGCCAGGGGCAGCTGATGAGCTTCGATCTCTACGCGCCCGGCAGCACCAACTACAACGCCGTGGTCGCAGCGGCCTCCGGCGCCGGCAAGTCGTTCTTTGCCAACGAACTCATCGCGACCAACCTGTCGGTCGGCGGGCGCGCCTGGGTGATCGACGTGGGGCGCAGCTATGAAAAGCTGTGCGATTCGCTGGAGGGGCAGTTCATCCAGTTCAGCGCCGACAGCCAGGTCGTGATCAACCCGTTCGAGCTGATCGAAGACTGGGCACAGGAGTCCGATCAGGTCGCAGGTCTGGTTGAGGCCATGGCGGCACCGAGCACGCCGCTCGAGGATTACCACCGCGCCGGCCTCAAGCGTGTGCTCAGCCGGCTGTGGAAGCAGACGGGCGCCGAGCTGGACATCGACCAAGTCGCCCAAGTGCTGCTGGAGGAGAAGGACCAACGGCTACGTGACGTCGGTGAGCAGCTCTTCCCCTTCACCACCGAAGGCGAGTACGGCCGCTTCTTCGCCGGGCACAACACGATTCGCTTCGATTCCGATCTCGTCGTACTCGAGCTCGAGGAGCTCAAAGGGCGCAAGCACCTGCAGCAGGTCGTGCTGCTGTGCCTGATCTATCAGATCCAGCAGTCGATGTACCTGGGACACCAGCATGGGGAAAGTCGGCGTCGCAAGCTGCTGATGATCGACGAGGCATGGGATCTGCTGACAGCCGGGGCCGTCGGCCACTTCGTGATGGAGGGCTACCGGCGCTTCCGCACATATTTCCGCGCTGCTGTGACCATCACGCCGTCGTTGTCAGACCTGTACGAGAACCCCAACGGCCGTGCGATTGCGTCGAACTGCTGCCATTCGCTGCTGCTCCGACAGCCATCGCAGATCATCGACCAGCTGCACGCCGAGAAACGCCTGCCGCTCGCCGATGGCGGTGTCGAGCTGCTGAAGACGGTGCACACATACCCCGGCGCCTACTCGGAGATCATGCTTTTGAGCGACGGCGGCGGGGGCATCGGCCGTCTGGTCGTCGACGACTTTCGCAAGCTGCTCTACAGCACGCAGGCGGGCGAGGTCGCAGCCATCCGCGAGCGCCGTGAGGCCGGCCTGAGCGTGGAAGAGGCCATCAACGACATCCTCGGGAGCCCGTCCACATGAGCGGGCATGACAGCGCGCCCGCCGCGGCGTCGAAGGACGCGCCGGCGCCGGGTGCCTCAAGCGCTTCCGGCTGGGTGCTCTTCTTCGCCGGCATCCTCGGCGGCGGGGCCGCCGGCTTCGCGACTGCGCAACTGGCGCTGCAGCCGGTCCGCGAAGCACTCGCCGGCAGGCCGCCCGTCGTCGTACAGGACATGGCCGCAGCCCTCGTGACCGTCGATCCAGAGGACGTGGCCGTCGCGATCGGTGAGCAACAACGCCTCGCGCGCCGCCTGGGTGAGGCGGGCGCGCTGGTCCTCGATGCAGACGCCGTACTCGCGGCGCCGGCCGTCCTGTACGTCAACCGCAAAGCGAGCGTGGAGTCGAACCGATGACCGCCCCAGAAGCCGCCCCAGAAGCCGCCTGGGAGCGCCGCCTGGCCGACACCATCCGCAAGAGTGCGCCCTGGCTGCTGCTCTTGCTCGTCCTCGGCCTGTATCTGGGCAGCCGATTCTCCGTCGGCCTGCTCATCGAGGGCTCCAACTGCATGCCCTCGCATGAGGTCTGGCTGATGGACTTCGACAACCGGACCGTCCATGCCGGGGACCCCGTCGTGTTCACGGCGGGCCTGCGCATGCAGCCGTTCTTTCGACCGGATCTGCTCGTCGTCAAACGACTGGTGGGCATACCCGGCGACCGCGTCGTCGTCGGGACCGATGTCACGACCGTCAACGGGGCGGTGGTGGGCGAAGGGCTCGATCTCGCGGCGACGCTCAAGCGCCCGCCGGAGGACTTCCACGCGGACTTTACGGTGCCCGAGGGGACGTACTTCATTCTGGGCGACACCCGCGATTCCTACGACAGCCGCTATTGGGGCCCGCTGCCAGCGGAGGCGTTACGTGGTCGCGCGTATGGCCTTTGGTAGGGCGGCAGCGCTGCTGTGCCTGGCCGCGCTGTCGGCGCCGGCCGCGGCGGAGCTGTCCGCCGAGGATCTCGACGCCCTGCGCGCGCTGCGCGATCAGGCGGCGCAGCTCCAGGAGAAGACCGGCGCGCCCCTGCCGCCTTGGCTGCAGATCTTCCCGGACCTGCCTGGCATGCAGGCCGGTCGGGAGTTGGGCGCCGTCGCAGGGGAGGGCGCGCGTGAGGCGCTGTCCGGGCAAGCCGAGGCGTGCCGGCATCTTGGCGGCAACTGCACACTGCCAGAGGATCTGGCGACAGCGGGGCAGGCGCAGGCGGCGCCGGTCGTCACCATCCTCGTCTCCCGCGCCCTCGGCGACGGGGCGCTGCGACAGATCTTCGCGGGTGCAAGCGGCAAAGCTGACACCCGCATCCTGTTCCGCGGCGTGCAACAAGGCCAATCGCTTGGGGACTTCCTCCGCGAGACGGCGGTCCTGCTGCGCGACCTCGATCCGCCGCCGAATGTCGCGATCGATCCGAGGCCATTCCAGGACTGGGGCATCAACCGCGTGCCCGTCCTGGTCCTGACGGGACCCGACGGCGAGGTCGCCCGGGTCGCCGGTCTCAGCAACCCAACCTGGCTGCGCGAGCAGGTACAGGCAGGGCGAACGGGCGACCTCGGCCAGCGTGGGCCGACGGTGGAGATCAAGGAGCCGGATATGATCGCCGAGATCCACCGGCGCATTCGCGAGATCGACTGGAATGCGCGCAAGGAACAGGCGATGGCGCGCTGGTGGGCGCGCGCCCGGTTCGAGCATCTGTCCACGGCGACACAGCCGCGCGAGCGCTTCGTCGATCCGACGCTGGAGATCTACCAAGACATTCGCGCACCGAACGGCGATTACGTCGCGCGCGCCGGCCAGCGGATCAATCCGCTCGACACGCTGCCGTTCACGCTGCGCCTGGTCGTCTTCGATGCGACCCAGCCCCAGCAGGTCCGGATGGCGCGCGAGCTTGGGGAAGCGCCCGGCGGACTCCGACCCGTCTACATCGCCACGCGGTTCGACCGCGAAGCGGGCTGGGACGGCTTCATGTCGATTGAGGACGCTCTCGACGATCCGGTGTACCTCCTCACCCCGGACCTGCGCACCCGCTTCTCCTTGGACAGGGTTCCAGCGACGGTAGAGGCACAAGGGCGCGTCTTCGTGGTGCGGGAATACCCACCACCGCGCTCATGAAGGGCTGGGTGCTCAGCGCAGCAGTGGTGGCAGGGCTGCTGGCGGCCCTGCTGGTCATGGGCCGCGCGCATGCCACCGACACCCGCTGCCCGGACGCGGAGGTCCTGAGCGCGAAGCTGATCACCGACGTCTGCTGGGCGTGCCTGTTTCCGGTGAAAATCGCGGGGCTGGAGCTGTTCGGCAGCGACAAGCCTGATCGCGCGTCCGACGCCTGGTTCTGCACCTGCGATGACCACCTGGGCGTGCCGCACTTCGGCATGGCGGTGGGCATGTGGGAGCCCGCGCGCATCATCGAGGCCGTGCACTCCCCGCGCTGCTCGCCCACGCTCGGCGGAATCCGCCTGCCGATCGGTAGTCGGCGTTTGCTTGGGACCGCGGGCGGGCGTTCAGACGACGCGGGCGACGGCGCGTTCTTCAACTATCACTGGTTCGCGTTTCCGCTGCTGATCATCCTGGAGCTTATTTGGGAGGACCGCTGCAACGCCGACGGGTACGTCGATATCGATCTGATGTACCTCTCAGAGCTGGACCCGACGTGGAACAACAGTGAGCTGGCGTTCTTCACCAATCCGGAGGCCGCGGCCTTCGCGAATCCGGTGGCGCAGGCGGCATGCCTCACGGACGGGGTGGCTGCGACCGCAGGCAATCCAATCGATGAGCTGTTCTGGTGCGCCGGCACCTGGGGATTCCTGTATCCGTTCGCCGGGAAACAGGCGGACGGCTCGCGGGTCCGCGAGAGCAGCCTGACCGTCGCCCGCTCACTGGCCGCGCTGCATCGTCGCGGCCTCGCCCGGCGCACGATGGGCAATGACGCCATGTGCAGCGCGCCGATCGACCTCTTCATCCCGAAGAGCCAGTACAAGATCACGCAATTCTACCCGCTGCCGGAAACCCAGCGCGCCCACGTCATCGGCGAGAGCCCGTTCCGCTGGGGCCAATGGCGCAGCATAGCGGGTACAGGCGAGAGCCATGTCTACATGCTGTGGCGCTGGAATGACTGCTGTGCCACGTTGTTCTGACCTGGACGCGCGGCGTCACGCGCCAAGCGTCCAGCTCGCCGTCGGCCTGCTCTGCATCGCCATCGCCTGGACCCCGTGGGCGGTGGTGTGGGGCGACGCGGTACGCGATGCGGCGTCCGACGGCCGTGACCTGGGCACCGACCTCGCCGATGCTTTCCGACCGGATGCCGGCGACGCCGGCGCCCTGCCAACGCTGTTCCAGGAAGCAGGGGGCGATCCCGCCACCTTCACTGGGCTGTATGGCCGTGATGCAGCGACGATCGGGGCAGGCCAGCAGTGGCAGCGCGACCTGCTGACGAACGACACCTTTCAGGGTGCCGCCTACCGTGCCCTGCGCGGCCCGCTCAATCGCGCACGCCCCGATTTTCGCGCCGATCCGATCTGGGCCAACACGGACTATGTCCTCGACAACTTCGCCGCGCTGACCGACGGGTTTGCGGATTGCGACACTGTGACGCGGTTCACCCAGGACACGCGGGACGCGAAGATCTCTGATATTCGCGTGTGCGAGCGACTACCGGATCTCAGCCGGCAATGCCTCACCGTGCATGACTACGACGATCCCTCTGACGTCGGCTTGATCCCGACCAATCACCATTGGGGCGACCCCATCGACTGTACTTGGTTCGAGGTGAACCGACTTGATGCGGAGATTGCGCAGCTAGAGCTGGACAAGATGACCGCCAGTTTTTGGGATAGATGGGAGATTCAACAGCAGATAGAGGCGCTGGAAGCCCAACGACCGGCACTCGTGGCGGAAGCGACGTCAAGAGTGTGTATGAGCTATTCCACCACCACCGCACACCAGGACACCGTCCTCACGTTTCGTCAGGGGGCGCATTCCACCATTGAGGAAGTCAACGCATACGTGTATCGCCATTGTGGAAACTCTTTCAGCAGGACGATGGACTTGAGCGCTCAGCTGGCCAATGGCGGCGCCTTTAATTTCTTCACCTTCTGGGATCATGACTATCTGAGCTACATTAACGAGTGGGTCGATCATCCTGATTGGATCGCCGCGGGCAGAGACCCTTACTGCGGCGGGCATTTGCCGCAATACACCGTGCGAGTCTATTTTACGAACACGATCGCTGACAGGGGATGGAGTAATCAAGCCTGCCTGGACGCGGTGACGCAGTTGGCGCAGTCAGGTATCTGCAAGGCGCCTCGGGCAACCTGCGAGGAGAGCCCGGCACTGGATGCAGAGGGATGCATGGGAGGGGAGGTTTTTCATCGACTGTGTGAGCGTGATCTGCCGGCGTCTCCGTTGCCGGGCATCTCCGCGCTATGCACCAGGGCGACCTACGCCATCGATTGCACCGGCGTCACCGCCGGCGCAGGCTCCTGCTGGATCGACCCGCAAGGCCAAGAGCAATGCCTGAGCAGCGACGGCGGCAACGAGAACACCTGCGATGCCCTCGAGGACGACCCGCAGTGCGGCTTCCTGCGGTCGCAATGCGTCGCGGGCGCGAGCGACGCCTTCGGCAACTGCTTCGTGGAGGAGGAGGTGTGGGACTGCGGTCTCGGCGTCGGCATCCCGACGCTGACGCGCGAGCAGGAGCACGACTGCGCCGGGGCGGTGCGCTGTATCGGCAACGACTGTGCGCGCTTTCCCCAGGAACAGAGCCAGGATTTCGCCAAGGCCGTGGCAGCGCTCCAAGCGCTGCAGATGATGCTTCTGGACATGGAATGCGCCGGCGCGGACTGCGTCATCTTCTCCGGCGAGGCCAACGAGTGCAAAAAGGCTGTCGGCGGCATTGTCAACTGCTGCAACGGGCCGAATGCAGGCGTTGGGCTCGGGGACTACATCACGCTCATGCTCGCCGCGAGCAAGATCGAGAACGCCATGGGGCTCGGCGTCACGGATCAGGTACGCGGTGCCTGGGAAGTGCTCGCCGGGCCGGTCGACTCGATGTGGTCGAGCGTCCAGCAAAGCTTCACATCAGTCGCCAATAGTTTGACCGGCAGCACGACAGCGGCTGCGACCGACGCGGCCGGCATGGCAGGCTTCGAGGCAACGAAGCAGCAGCTCATGAACAGCGTGGCGACCTGGACGAAGGACGTGTTCGGCCAGCCTGCGGCCGAAACCCTGTTTCAGAGTGTCGGGGGCGGCAACGCATTTGGCCCGGGCGGCGCCCTGCTCGGCGATGCGCAGCTTGCCAGCTTCCTCACGACTGCCATGCAGGCGATCCTGTGGGCCTACATGATCTACAACGTCGCGATGCTCCTTGTGCATCTCATCTGGACCTGCGAGGAAGCAGAGCTGCAGCTGTCGGCGAAGCGGGAGCTGCGCACGTGCCATTTCGTTGGCGGCTATTGCAAGGACGAATTCTTAGGCTGGTGTATTGAAAAACGCGACGCCTACTGCTGCTTCAATTCGCCCATCGCCCGCATCCTCAATGAGCAGATCCGCCCTCAGCTCGGCCGCGGTTGGGGCGCGCCTGAGCATCCGGACTGCAGCGGGATTCGGGTCAGCGATCTGGCGCGGGTCGATTGGAACCAGGTGAATCTGGACGAGTGGCTGGCCATGCTGGTGCAGTCGGGCAATTTCCCCACGCAGGCGACGCTGAACCTCGATGACCTGACCGGCGGCGGCCACATGTACGCGGTCGGCGGTCGGCCCGATGTGCGCTCCCGCACCATGGCGCGTGCGCAGGGGCTCGCTGCGGAAGCGCTGCGCGAGGAGGCGAGCGAAGAGCTCGAAAACGACGTCCTGTTGCCGGTACCAGGGTCCTTCGCAGACAGTAACGACATGGACGCGGTCGGCGGTGGCGATTGCACGGTCTCTGCAGCCGGCTCATCCGCGCAACCTGGCGTGCACAAGGAGCACCCCAGCGCCATGATCACGCCCGTCGATGTCATCGACACGACCATCACCGGGCAAATCCGGGTCGACGCGGACACCTGGGATGATGATTGGATCGGCTTTGTGGTCGGCTATCGTGATGCCGACGACTATTGGGTGGTGGATTGGCGTGCAGCGACCCAGGGCGGCCATACGGAGGGCGCCGCCCTACGCAGGGTGGACGGGGATGACGACATCGGCTTCGGGGACTGGGGGGACCACCTTGTGCGCGACGGACTCCAAGGTCCGGGGACAGGATGGCAGCCCGGTATCACCTACGCGTTCCGGTTGACCTACAGCGCACTGCGGGTGGAGCTTGCGGTACGCGCCCTATCCGGCGGTGCACTGGCCGACTGGACCACGCTCCTCGATACGTCGGCGGCGGACATCGGACTGGTTGGCGGTTTCCCCGAAGGCCGGTTCGGCTTCTTCAACTTCTCCCAGGGTGGTGTGACCTACAGCGATCTCGAAACGTCAACGGTGATTGAGTGATGCCGCTCCAGTGATGGCCTCAGTCACACCTGAATGAGTCGAATGAGAGAGGACGGATGAACGAGCAGAGCGAGCCCCACAATCGAGAAGCGAGACCAGAGCCGGGCAGCGATTTGGATCGTCTCACTGCGGCGATTGGCGGCATCGTCGACAAGTATTTGGCCGATCAGCGCAGAGCGCGCCGGTGGGGAGGCGTCTGGCGCTTTCTGATCGCGGCCTATATCGGCATCTTCCTCGGCCTGGCGCTTGTCCCGACCGTGGAAGTGCTGTTCGCGCGCACCAAGGCGCATGCCGGCCTGGTGCAGATCGACGGCGTGATCGCGCGCGACGGCGGGACGGATGTGGAGTTGGTGCGCAAGGCGCTCGCCAGCGCCTACAAGTCGCCGCGCCTCGACGCAGTGATTCTGGAGATCAACAGCCCTGGAGGCAGCCCGGTGCAGGCCGAGCGCATCACCAACGAGATTCGCCGCTGGAAGGCGAAGCGCCCGGAGATCCCCGTGATCGCGATCATTGGCGAGGTGGGCGCCAGCGCGGCGTACTTCGTCGCCGCGGCGGCGGATGCCATTGTCGCGGCGCAGTCGAGCCTGGTGGGCTCGATCGGTGTGCGCATCGACAGCTTCGGGCTTACGGGGCTGATGGAGGCTCTGGGGATCGAGCGGCGCCTGTTCACTGCGGGCGAGCACAAGGGCGCGCTGGATATGTTCTCGCCGGTGACTGAGCCGGTCGCGTCGCACGTGCAGACGATGCTCGCGGAGCTCCATGCGCAATTCATCGAGGCCGTCCGGGATGGCCGAGGGGAGCGCCTCGCCGACGACGAGACGCTGTTCTCAGGGCTGTTCTGGTCCGGCGAGCGCGCGCTCGCCCTGGGGCTGGTCGACCGTCTCGGTGACCGTGCAACCGAGCTACAGGCCCTCGATCTGGAGACCGCAGTCGATTACACCCCGAGTGACCTGATGCAGGCCATCAGCAAGGGGGTCGGCGCGGCGATGTCCGGCGTGCTGTCCGCTTGGGACGGCGGTGTCAGCGGGCGGCTGGCCGGCTTTTAGACGTGGATCACGAGTGGCTCCAGTCTGCCCGCTCGGCGACCCGGCTCGCCGAGCATGGCGCCGACGGGTTGTGGCCCGCGGTGCTGGCGGGCGCCGGCCTACTGTTGGCGCTTGCCGCCGTGGGGTGCCTGCTGGCATCGCCGCGGTACGTGCGGCAGCAGTCCTTGTTCACGCAGGCGGAGCAGAAATTCCGAGCGACCCTCGAGAAAGCCGTCGACGGGCGCTGTGCGGTCTACGCGAAGGTGCGCATGTGCGACCTGATCACCCCAGCCGGAACAGCGGGCAGACGCGGGTGGTGGCGCGCCTTCCGGCGCATCTCGAGCAAGCATGTCGACTTCGTGCTGGCGGAGCCGGATGGTGGGTTGCTGCTCGCCATCGAGCTGGACGATGCCTCGCATGAGCGAGCCGATCGTCGGGCGCGCGACAGAATGGTCGATAGAGCCTTCGCACAGGCCGGCCTGCCGCTGCTGCGGGTGCCGATGCGACGGTTGAGGGACGTTCGCTGGCTGCGTCGGGAGGCGGAGCGGCGGGCGCCAGGACTGAGCTGCGGCGCGTAGCTCAGCCGGCGGCCTTGATCCGCGCTTCCTGGAGCTCCTTCTCGGTCTCCTCTGCTTCCTTGAGCCATTCAGCCGCCTCGCCCTCGCCAGTCACCACGTCCGCGGCGCCGCTCTCGGCAGCCGCCACAATGTCATCCTGGCCTTGCTTCAGCGCTGCTGTACGCGCACGGCCCTCCAGGCGCGAAAGTTCCAGACCGAGCTGCATGAGCTGATTTCTGGCCTCGTAGACCAAATTCGACGCCTCCCGGGCCGCAACCGCGCCGTTCAGGCGCAACAGGTCCACGTGTCCGGCGAACTGGTCGAGCAAGAGCACGAGATCCGCGTAGCGCCGCAGCTGGCCCGAGCTGATCTTGAAGGTCAGCGCCATCGGTGCGCTGTACTGGATGTTGTGATCGAGGCCTGCTTCCTCGACGCGCGCACCGGCGTCCGCGATGCGCTGCTGCATGTCGGCGTGACAGCTGTCGAGCATCGTGTCGATCATCATCTCGACCTGCTCGACCTCATCCTGGTCACCAATGGCGTTCAGCACGACCTCGATGGTGTAGAGCGCGCGCGAGCAGCGCAGGAGCGTTTGGGACACCACGCGCTGCGCAGCCGCCGATTGGAGCTTGACAGGTAAGCGGATCTCAGCGCGGCTATAGCGCCTTGGGGCGATTTTGCGGGCTGACATGCGGGCCTCCGGGCATGGGACGAGAAGTGGTAGCGTAGCCAGATGCCGACCTCGCCGCCGCCGCGATAAATTGCGGAATCCGCGGCCTATTTGCTCCTGCGCGCCCCGGATTCCGTGCAGACTTGCTCGACACGCAAAACGGGTATAACATTTTCGTCACTAGAGTATTGCTATCAGCAATAAGTCTGACCGCTACGGGGTGCGGCGCCCGCCAGGGCTGTGAACCCGATTATCCATCGCTGCCCGGCACTGGGCTGGGCACCACTGGGCCACACAGGCAAGGCCCATCCTCCGGAGTCGTGCGCGGACGCCGTTCGCGAACCGGTTCTATGACCGCCGCGCTATCCAGCGACGCTGCTTGTCCGCTGCGCGCATAAGCCTGCGCGCAGGGGAGAGACGGCGATCGCCTGCCATGTTTCAAGGCTGCGCCTTGCCGTGCAGCCTGCGTGACCGCCACGGGAGCGGGGTCCGTCCTGGACCGAGAACCCGATCACCCCAAGCCGGCAGCGCCGGCCCATCCCAACCCCACGGGGAGCCACTCCCCGCTGGGGGCTTGTGCCTCCTCGTGCTAGCAGGAGGCCACCCATGATGAGACTGCGTTTACCGCGTCGTCTGAAGGCGCGGCTCTGGAAGCTCCGGGACCTTATCCGCCCGCCACGAGCGGCAGCGGTCCCGGAGGACGAAGACCCGCTTTACCAGATGTTGTCCGCGACGCCTGCCTGGTCGCGGCGCGAGGTGCTTCGCCACGCGGCGGCGCGCCAGCGCCTCGCCCAGGCGCCGCATCGCCGGCATCCAAGCGGCTAACCCACCGACCCAGCCGAACACCCCAACCAGGGGTAGGAGAGAGACATGAGCAATGGCATCAACAAAGCCATCCTTGTCGGCAATCTTGGCGCCGACCCGGAGGTCCGTTACACCCAGAACGGCGCCGCGGTCGCCAGCCTCCGCGTCGCAACCAGCGAGTCCTGGAAGGACAAGACGACCGGGCAACCGCAGGAGCGCACGGAATGGCACCGCGTATCCATCTTCGGCAAGCTCGGTGAGATCGCCGGGCAATACTTGAAGAAGGGTTCCAAGGTGTATCTCGAGGGCCGCCTGCGCACCCGGAAGTGGCAGGCCCAGGACGGTTCGGACCGCTACACCACGGAGATTGTCGTCGCCGTCGGCGGCACGATGCGGATGCTGGACGGCCGCCCGCAAGGGCCGCAAGCCCAGGACGCCCAACCGCATGCCCAGGGCACCGGGCCCGCCGGGGACTGGCAGGACCCGAACGATCCCGGCTTCGACGACGACATCCCGTTCTGACGTGCCCGAGATCGGACAAGCCGAGTAGGCCGGCGCCGCCGGCCATCACAACCCCACCGGGGAGCACATGACTCCCCGCTGGGGAGGGGTGTCTCCCTGGTTCACAGGAGACACACCATGAGCAAAAACATCGCAACACAGAACCCCGGGCCCCTGGTCCCGTGCAGACTGCCCATCGCGGCGCCCAAGCTCCAAGAGATGGGCCTCGATGCTGGCACCTGGGCGGTGCTGGTCGACAGCATCTTCCCAACAGCCAAGACGCCCGATGGCGTCATGTTGGCGGTTCGGTACTGCCAGTCCCGGGGCCTGGACCCCATGAAGCGACCCGTTCACGTGGTGCCGATGTGGTCGAAGGCGCTCGGTCGGGAGGTCGAGACGGTCTGGCCCGGCATCAACGAGCTGCAGACCACCGCGGCTCGCACCGGCCAATGGGCCGGGATGGAGCCGCCCAAGTTCGGCCCGGACAGAACCCACCAGTTCGAGGGAACAGTGAAGCGCCAAGGCGGCTTCGAGCAAGTCGTCGCCAAGGTGACCTACCCGGAGTGGGTCGAGGTCACCGTCTACAGGCTGATCGGCGGCGTCCGGTGCCCGTTCACCGAGACGGTGTTCTGGGAAGAGGCGTACGCGCGTATTGGACGGACGCCCGTCCCAAACGACATGTGGCAGAAGCGCCCCAGAGGCCAACTGCTGAAGTGCGGCAAGGCCGCCAGCCTGCGCGCCGCCTTTCCCGAGGAGGCCGGCTACACGGCCGAGGAGATGGCGGGCAGGGCGATTGACGCCGATGACCTGACCGTCATCGATGCCGACGGTGTGACGAGGGCGCCATCCAGGCCGGGGCCGTCGAAATCCACCGCCAACCCCGAGCCCGCGGGCGGTCAGAGGGCCAAGGATCCCGGGTCGGAGGGGGTGGATGCGACGTCCGTGGGCAAGGAGCTGCGCGAGCGCTTGCAAAAGCTGATCGACTTCGCGGAGGCCAAAGAAGCCTGGGGTCAGGCCCTCAATAAAGTCCGTCAGGAGCTGACCGGCATTGAGCTGGCCTACGCGGAGCAGGAGCTGCGCAAGGCCCAGCAGCGGGGCGCCTCGGCGCCCAAGGAGACGCAGGAAGCGGCCTAGCGCCGTGTCGGCCAAGGACGGCCTGAGCAATCGATCCATCCCAACCCCGACGGGGCATGCTTCCCCGTCGGGGGCGGTGTGCCCCCGTGACAGAGGAGCACACCATGAAGCATACGAACCTGCTCTCAGCCATGAGCACGATCGCCGCCTTCCTGGGGGGCGAGTTTCAGATCTACCTGCAGGAGCACCGCCTGGTCGCCCGGGTAAGTCACTGGCACGAGTGAGAGGCCTGCGGCGCAGAAACGGATTTCTGCGCCCAGACGACCGACTCAATCGAAGAGGAGCACGCGATGAGGATTATAGATATCGAGCAACGCACGCCTGATTGGCACATCTGGCGCAACCTGGGTGTGTCCGCGTCCGATGCCTCGGTGATCCTTGGACTCTCGACCGAGCTGGACCTCGCCGACGACGAAGACACGATCGCGCTGCTGCACGACTCGGTGTCTCCGTACAAGACCCCCTGGCGGTTGTGGGCGGAGAAGACCGGGCTCGTGGTCCCAGAGGATCTGTCCCGTAACCCGCACGTCCAACGCGGTCTCGCGCTGGAGGGGGCCGCGATTGCAGATTTCGAGGAGCGTCACGCGACCCTACTGCTGCCGCTCTGCGGCGAGTCGGAAGCATGTCGGGAGATCCGGGCGTCATTCGACGGCGTGGACCCCGACGGCACGCCCGTGGAGATCAAAGTGCCTTGTAGTCGCAGATACCTGGAAGTGCTCAGCCTGGGCACGAGCAGCGATCTCTACAGGCTCTACTGGCCGCAGGTGCAGACCCAGCTCTACGTGGCCGGCGCCGACAAGGGCTGGCTGGTGTTCTACCAGGGCCCCGGCGTCCACCACGAGTTCGTGGTCACTCGCGATGACCAGTTCATCGACGGGCAACTTGTGCCAGCGATGCGCGCGTTCTGGACCAAGGTTCAGAGCAACGAGGCGCCGGCTATGGAC
>NZ_JAIFKJ010000364.1 GCF_019695415.1 Thiohalocapsa sp. | reverse complement strand
ATGTCGCCGTTGTACTCCTGCAGGCGCTTCACCGCCCAAGGCGACATGATGGTGCGCAGGCAGCGGGACGGGATACCGTAATCCTCTTCCAGGATGGGGCCGTCCTCTTCCGGCGAGAACAAGCTGAGCGGCGACTCGAACACCGGAGAGCCCTTGATGGCATAGAACGGAACCCTTTCCATCAGCTCCTTCAGCTTCTCTGCCAGCGACGACTTGCCGCCGCCGACCGGGCCGAGCAGGTAGAGGATCTGTTTCTTCTCCTCCAGGCCTTGCGCGGCGTGCTTGAGGTAGGACACAAGCTGATCGATGGAATCCTCCATGCCGAAGAAGTCCGCAAACGCCGGGTAGCGCTTGATGACCTTGTTCTGGAAGATCCGACTCAGCCGCGGATCATTGTGGGTGTCTATAAGCTCGGGCTCGCCGATCGCCGCAAGCAGACGCTCCGCCGCACCGGCATAGGCCATCGGATCGGTCTTACACAGATCCAGATATTCCTGCAGGCTCATGTCCTCCTCGCGGGAGGACTCGTAGCGGGCCTGGTAGCGCTCGAAGATCGACATTCAGCACACCTCTTTAGGTTGTCTGTCCGGACGCGGGAGGCGAGTTGTTCCGGGCCGGCGTTAATGCATAGATTGCAACGCCAAGGTCGGAGTGCAAGCTCCGCGCCAAGCAAGGACTGCGGCCAGCTCCCCGCTGATGTGGGGCGGGTTGACTAGCAGCATGCCACTTTTCTGCGCTACGCGCGCGTTACCGCGCACCTGTTCAGTGCATACCGACCGGGAACGGCGTGGCGCGTGCGCGCTGCGTGGGGGAACTTTGCGCTTAGACAGATCGCCCCGCAAGGGTTCAAATCCCTGCTCAGGGTGGCCTTGTGCGCCGTCGGTCGGCGGCCGGCCCCGTGTTTGGACCTGTGCGGCGTCGCAGCCACCACCAGCAGGCGCCTAGCGCACAGAGCCCCACTACCACCGGTAATGGGTTGCTCCAGGTGACGACCAACAAGGTTGCCATGGTCAAGCAAAGGTAGACCAACGGCGGCCAGGGATACCAAGGGATACGGAATGGACGCGGCAGCTCCGGCTCCACACGCCGCAGCCGCATGGCGCCAACCACAGTCAGCAGGGACGAGAGCATAAGCGTGAAGCCTGCAAAAGCGAGTACCGCGCCGAAGGTACCGGTGAGAATCAGGCCGAGCGCCAGCGCCAGCGACACCAGCACTGCCCGAGTTGGTGCACCGCGGCGGTTGCGCGCACCGAAAACGCCCAACGCCGGCCGGTCTTCGGCCATAGCCTCAAACACCCGCGGCCCTGCCAGCAGCATGGCACTGATGGTGGATAGCAGGAGCAATGCCAGCATCACGCTGATCAGCCGCCCACCGGCCTCGCCAAACAGCCAGTGAGCCGAGAGCGCGCCCACTTCGACAGTGCCCGCAAGCGCCTCCACGGGCACGCTGCGCAGGAAGACCCAATTCAGGAGCAGATACAGCCCAGTCACCAGGGCGGTCCCCAGCAGCAGCGCCCGTGGCACCAGCCGCTGCGCGCGCCGCACCTCAGCGGTCACATAGGTGGCGGCGTTCCAGCCGGAGTAGGCATAGGACACATAGACGAGCGAGAGTGCGAAGGCCGGCGAGAACACCGCTCCCGGCGTGTCCGCGTTGGGCAATGGCGACAGGCTGCCTGGAGCCGCCGGCAACAACAGTCCCGCGGCGCAAAACAGGAGGATCGCCGCCACCTTGAGCAGCGTCATCACCACCTGAAAGCGCCTGCCGAGGCCGACGTCGAAGGCATGTAGCCCGGCGATCAGCACTACGGCCAGGGCTGCCGTCGGCGTGGGCGGCGCGGAGACAACAGTTGCGGCGTATTGGGCGAAGGCCATGGCGGCCAGCGCCACCGGAGCCGCAAAGCCGACAGTGGTCGAAATCCAGCCGGCGATGAGGCCGACGGCAGGGCCGAAGCTACGACTCAAGTAGACGTATTCGCCGCCGGAGCGCGGCAGCGCCGACGCCAATTCTGCATAGACCAGTGCGCCGCAGGCAGCCACCAGACCGCCGAGCAGCCACAGCAGCAGCAGGGCGGCTCCGTCCTGAACGCCCTCCGCCTGCAGACCGAGGGTGGTGAACACGCCGGTGCCGATCATGTTGGCCACCACCAGCAACATGGCGGCGCGCAGATCGAAGGTCTGGGCCGGATCGGCCGCCGGCGGCGCGCTCATGGGGCAGCAGGATCGGGTGCGGCTGGCGGCAAGCGCCTCATTCTGGGTCCAGCACGCTGAAGCAAAGGAGCGTCGCCACCAAGCCGAAGGTGAGCAGACAGCCGGTGCCGCCGCAGATGAGCAGCAGGCCGGCCGCAACGAGCCAGATGACGAGGCATGTGCTCTGGTTGGCCTTGTAGGCGCGCGTCGCCTTGCGCTCTTGAAACTCGCGGTAGTCGGCGCGCCCCGCGCAGAGCCAGTCCAGGAAACGGCGGGGCCAGTGGAGGGGCGAATGTCGCTGCGCAGCCATCGGCGGTGTAGCGCTCCAGCGTGCTCCGGCGGGCCGCCCGTGGACGATTCAGGACAGGCGTGCCCACCGCGGTGGCCATGTGGCGAAGCATGGTGACAACGCCGCCGGTGGGCAAGGGGGTATTCTCTCCAAATTCGCTGGCTCCCGATGCCGCCCAGGGCGGCGATGCCCGCCGCTGTGCGGCGGAGTCCTTGACCTGGTTGGCGCTGCGGTGCCATTGCCCCGCACCCGTGTGGGCGTTATCGTTCATGGGCTAAGGAGATGCTGATTTATTGGGCATCCTGCCCAAAAATCAGACGGAGCC
>NZ_JAIFKJ010000365.1 GCF_019695415.1 Thiohalocapsa sp. | reverse complement strand
CGCCTGCTCTATGCGCGGGTGGGCACGCCCCACTGCCCGGAGCACGGCGAGCCGCTGTCGGCCCAGACGATCACGCAGATGGTGGATCAGATCCTCGCCCGCCCCGAGGGCGAGCGCCTGATGCTGCTTGCACCCCTGGTGGCCGCGCGCAAGGGCGAGTACCAGCACCTGCTCGCAGAGCTGAACGCCCAAGGCTTCGTGCGTGCACGCATCGACGGGAAGCTGCACGAGCTGGACAACCCGCCGCAGCTGGACGCCAAGAAGAAGCACGACATCGAGGTCGTCGTCGACCGCTTCCGCGTCCGGCCCGACCTGCAGCTCCGCCTGGCGGAGTCCATCGAGACGGCCCTGAAACTCTCTGGCGGCATCCTGCGGGTGGCCTCCATGGACGATGAGCAGGCGGAGCCCGAGACCTTCTCCGCCAACTTCGCCTGCCCCGTTTGCAGCTGGAGCCTGGCGGAGCTGGAGCCCAGGCTGTTCTCGTTCAACAACCCCGCCGGCGCATGCCCGACATGCGACGGCCTCGGCGTCGAGCAGTATTTCGACCCCGCCAAGGTCGTCGCCCAGCCCGACCTTAGCCTCGCCGACGGTGCCATCCGCGGCTGGGACAGGCGCAACGGCTACTACTTCGGCATGATCAAGTCCCTGGCTGCGCACTTCGGCTTCGAGCTGGACGTGCCCTGGCAGGATCTGGAGCCTTTGGCGCAGCACGTGGTGCTGCATGGCAGCGGCGACGAGACGCTCAAGCTCAAGCTCCCGCACGAGCGCGGATCGGGCAAGCAGCGCAGCTTCGAGGGCGTGCTCGGCAACATGCAGCGCCGCTATCGGGAGACGGACTCGCCGACGGTGCGCGAGGAGCTGGCACGCTTCATCTCCACCCGCCCCTGCCCCGCCTGCGGCGGTGCCCGGCTCAACCCCGCCGCGCGTAATGTGCTGCTGGCGGGCAAGGACCTGGGTACGATTTCCGCCATGCCCGTCGGAGAGTCTCTCCGGTGGTTCGATGAGCTGTGCAAAGACGGCGGGCTCACCGGTCAGCGTGCCGAAATCGCCGCCAAGGTCCTGCAGGAGATCGCACAGCGGCTCAGTTTCCTGACGAACGTGGGGCTCGATTACCTGACCTTGGAACGCAGCGCCGAGACCCTCTCCGGCGGAGAGGCGCAGCGCATTCGCCTCGCGAGCCAGATCGGCGCCGGACTGGTGGGCGTCATGTACATCCTGGATGAGCCCAGCATCGGCCTGCACCAGCGCGACAATGAGCGGCTGTTGGGGACGCTGACGCGGCTGCGGGACCTGGGCAACACCGTCATCGTCGTCGAGCACGATGCCGACGCCATCCGCGCTGCCGACCATGTGGTGGATTTAGGGCCAGGCGCCGGCGCCCATGGCGGGGAGCTGGTGGCCGCGGGCACGGCGGAGGAGATCGCCGCCAATCCGGATTCCCTTACCGGCCGCTACCTGTCCGGCGCACTGCGCATCGAGATCCCGACTGAGCGCAAGCCGGCCAAAGACGGCAAACAGCTCATCATCCGCGGCGCTGCCGGCAATAACTTGCGCGGTATCGATGCGGCCATTCCTGTCGGCACCTTCTGCTGTGTCACCGGCGTGTCCGGCTCCGGCAAGTCCACGTTGGTGAACGACACCTTGTACCCGGCTGCTGCCCGCCGGCTCAATGCCGCCAGCCTGCGGGCGGCCGCGCATGCGGCCATCGACGGGCTGGAGCACTTCGATAAGGTGGTCGACATCGACCAGAGCCCTATCGGCCGCACGCCCCGCTCCAACCCCGCCACCTACACCGGCGTGTTCAACCTGATCAGGGACCTGTTCGCCAATGTGCCGGAGGCCCGCTCCCGAGGCTACGGCCCAGGGCGCTTCAGCTTCAACGTCAAGGGCGGGCGCTGTGAGGCCTGCAAGGGCGACGGGCTGATCCGGGTGGAAATGCACTTCCTGCCGGACGTCTACGTCCAGTGCGATGCCTGCCGAGGTCGGCGCTACAACCGCGAGACGCTGGAGATTCGCTACAAGGGCAAGACCATCGACGAGGTGCTGGACCTAACGGTGGAGGACGCGTTGACCTTCTTCCTGCCGGTGCAGGTGATCCACCGCAAGCTGAAGACCCTGGTGGAGGTGGGGCTGGGCTACCTGCGCCTGGGCCAGAATGCGGTCACCCTCTCCGGCGGCGAGGCGCAGCGGGTCAAGCTCTCCCGGGAGCTCTCCAAGCGCGACACCGGCCGCACGCTTTACATCCTGGACGAGCCCACCACCGGCCTGCACTTTCATGACGTGAAGCACCTGCTGGACGTGCTGCATCGCCTGCGCGACCACGGCAACACGGTCGTCGTCATCGAGCACAACCTGGACGTCATCAAGACCGCCGACTGGATCATCGACCTCGGCCCCGAGGGCGGCGACAAGGGCGGACAGATCGTCGCCGCCGGCACGCCGGAGCAGATCGCCGAGATCGACAGCTCACATACGGGTCGCTTCCTCGCGCCGCTGCTGGCCCGGGGGTGGTGACAGGACGAACGGGCTTCGCGGTCCAGCTTTTCCTGTCTATAATGGACACAACTTCTATCCATTAAGAGACCGACATGTCCTGGAAGATCGCCGATGCCAAACAGCGCTTCTCGGAGCTGGTGAGGCAGGCCGTCGCGGAGCCGCAGCTCATCTACAACCGCAACCGTCTGGTGGCCGCGGTGATCGACGCCGAGGATTACCAGGCGTTCACGGCCTGGTCCGACCAGGCGGCCGCCCGCACCCCCCCCGGGGAGATGGCCGGCCTGGCCCCGCCGAACGCGGGAGAGAAAA
>NZ_JAIFKJ010000637.1 GCF_019695415.1 Thiohalocapsa sp. | reverse complement strand
GACTTGGACCTGTGGGAAGCTCCTTTGGAGGCTTGGCGAGAATGTGCGAAAAATGGCGCGGCCGGAGCCAATCTCGGGATCGCGGCCACACCACCTCTGGAGATCTGCCGCGCACGATTACGACGCGATAGCGTGTTTCGAGATAGCGCGCACCACTTCACGGCG
Organism: Thiohalocapsa sp.; assembly: GCF_019695415.1. Classification (GTDB taxonomy): domain Bacteria; phylum Pseudomonadota; class Gammaproteobacteria; order Chromatiales; family Chromatiaceae; genus Thiohalocapsa. Next base: position 2,644 of record NZ_JAIFKJ010000637.1, on the reverse strand, counting down.
CGTTTCGATGCCATGCTCGCGGAACTTGCCCCCGACCTGGATGACGGCCGCTTCAAAGTGCTTGCCCAGACCCGGTCGGCCAAGTGTTTTCGCCTGGTGGGCTGTGCGCTTGGCGCATTTCCCATCGTTGAGGCACTGAAACGGAAACGCCCCTAGAGCGTGTCGCTCTTGATCGGATTCGGGATTCCCCTGGCGCGACGGTTGTGATTCCCTGCCCTTGAGGCAGATGTAGGGGATCAGAATGGGCAAACCGCATCCCATGGCGCTCCGAGAGCGTGCTGTGGCTTTGGTGGAAGAAGGGCACACCCATACCGCAGCGGCGCGGCAGTTGCGGGTGTCCATCAAGTTCGTCAACGACATGGTGCGTCTCAAGCGCGAGACCGGGGCGCTTGCTCCGAAACGGCAGGGCAATCCCGGGCGCGGCAAGCTGACCTGTGTGACCGCGTGGGTGCGGGACCAGATCGCGAACCAGCCCGATCTGACCATCGACGAACTCGCCGCCAAACTCGAGGCGCAGCACGGCCTTCAGGTTCATCGTTCGTCGGTCGGCCGACTGCTGCACCGGCTCGGGCTCAGTCACAAAAAAAGACCTGCAGGCGGCTGAGCAGAAACGCCCCGATGTCGCGCTCGCGCGCCACGTCTGGATCGCTCGCCGACAGCCCTTCATGCGCAACGCCTTGGAACGGCTGGCTTTCATAGACGAGACCTCCGTCAAGACCAACATGGTCAAGACCACAGGATGGGCGCCAGTGGGCGCTCGGCTCCCAGATCATGCGCCGTTCGGCCACTGGCGCACGCAAACCTTCGTGGCAGCCCTGCGCCACGACCGGCTCGATGCGCCGTGGGTCATCGACGGTGCGATGAACCGTGAGTGGTTCGAGCGCTACGTGGACACACAGCTCGTCCCGACCTTGCGCCGGGGAGATGTCGTGATCCTCGACAACCTGTCGAGCCACAAGAGCCCACGCGCCGCAGATGCGCTCCGGGAAATCGGCGCCTGGTTCCTCTTCCTTCCGCCCTACAGCCCCGACCTCAACCCCATCGAGATGGCGTTCTCGAAACTCAAGGCACTGATCAGGAAGGCTGCGGCCAGGACCTATGACGAGCTATGGGCCGCCGTCGGCAGAGTCTGCGACCTCTTCACCGAAGAGGAGTGCTTCAACTACTTCCAAGCCGCAGGATACAGAACCGATTAAACGCGACACGCTCTAGTGTTCTGAGTCTGACGCTTGCTACCGGTTTCCCCGAATTTCATCGAGGGCGTTCAGCGCGCGGCGTTCTCTGGCGAGGATGTCCTCTGCCGATTTGGTCCAGGTGAAGGGCTTCGGGCTGGAGTTATGCTGGAGGAGGTAGTCGTAGATGGCGGCCTCGAGGTCGCCGACGCTGGCGTAGCTGCCGCGGCGGATGCGCCTGGCCGTGATCTCGGCGAAGAACCGTTCGACCATGTTCAGCCACGACGCGCTGGTCGGCGTGAAATGCAGGTGGAAGCGCGGGTGTTTTTCCAACCACGCCGTCACCTCCGGCGTCTTGTGGGTGGCGTAGTTGTCGAGAACCAGGTGGACCTCGCGCGCCTTTGGGACGGAGCGGTCGATGCGGCGCAGGAACCGCAGGAACTCCTTCGCCCGGTGGCGGGGCAGGCATTCTCCGATCACCTGGCCCGACTTTACATCGAGCGCCGCGAACAGGGTGGTCGTGCCATGGCGCCTGTAATCGTGGGTCATCGTGGCCGCGCGGCCCTTCTTCAGGGGTAATCCCGGCTGGGTCCGGTCGAGCGCTTGGATCTGCGACTTCTCGTCGACGCAGAGCACCACCGCCCGCTCCGGCGGGTCGAGGTAGAGCCCGACGATGTCGGTGACCTTCTCCTCGAACATCGGATCGTTCGAGACCTTGAAGGACTTCGTCAGATGCGGCTTCAGCCCCGCCTCCGCCCATATGCGGCCCACACTCGACGGCGAGATTCCGACCGCCTCGGCCATCAGCCTGCGGGTCCAGTGGGTGGCGTTGGGAGGGCTCTCCTGTACCGTCTTCGCGATCACCTTCAGGCGCGTCTCCCGCGGCAGCGGCGGTACCCGCGACGGCCGGGTCTTGTCACGCTTCAGGCCGTCCACGCCCTCGTGGAGGAACCGCTCCTGCCAGCGCCAGACGGTGGGCTTCGACGTCTTCGTGCGCCGCATGATCTCGCCCGTACCGTGACCGTCCGCCGTCGCCAGCACGATCCCCGCTCGCCAGACGAGCTTGCGTGGGGTGTTCCGGTCGGCGAGCAGAGATTGGAGTTCAGCTCGGTCATCGGGGCTCAGGTACAGGCAGATGTCATCGCGTCTCATGCTCCGACACTGACACGTCCGGCCGGAACATGGAATCCTCCGTCAGGTGCAGAACACTAGAGTCCGGCGGAGCGAGAGGACCGGACGATGAAGCGATCGAAGTTCAGCGAGGAGCAGGTCATTGCGATCCTGCGGGAGCAGGGTCGACCCATGCGGTCGACGGGGCGAAGACAGCGGATGTGTGCCGGTGGCACGGCCTCTCGAGCGCGACCTTCTATGCGTGGAGGGCCAAGTATGGCGGCATGGAGCCGCCGGATGCCAGGCGGCTGAAGGCCCTCGCGGCCGGAACCCGGCAGCTGAAGCGGCCCTACCCCGACCGG
>NZ_JAIFKJ010000187.1:2330-8077 GCF_019695415.1 Thiohalocapsa sp. | reverse complement strand
CGCCGGGTGAGGTCGACGTCCGCGCGCTCGCGCAGCCAGTCTTCCACGCACAGAAAGGCCTGCAGGTACCGGCGGATGGTGTCGACGTCCGTATCCGGCAGCTCTGGGTTGAGCTGCAGACCGAAGGCGTAGGCCAGCTCCTCACCAGTGCCTTCGGCGCCGGCGGCGCGCAGCTCCCAGATGAGCCCATTGACCGTCTCCAGCCGGTCCATCGGCAGCGGCGGACTCACCACCTCCACGGGTACGACGCGCTCGGCGATCAGGCGCAGCACGTCCTCGGCGAGGTCCCCGGCGGCGTCCATCAGCTCGGCGCCGTCGCGCTCGCGGCGGCCGAGCGTCTTCCGCAGCGTAAAGTCCAGCTCCACCGGCCGGGCGCCGGGGGGATCCCCGTCGATGCGGCGCTCGGAGCGCCCGGGCGAGGTGACGCTGCCCGACACGGTATCCGCCACCAGCGCGGCGGCCTCGTCCAGTTGCAGGCCGCTGAATTCGATCTCCACGCCCACGCGGCGCCAGGCGCCGTCGGCACGGTGGGTCTGCGGCGGCATGGGGAGACTTGGGGACATGGGGGAGCCTTGGCTGGCGGTAGGGCCTTAAGCCTACTACAGGTGAGCCGGGAGCCTGCGCACGGCGTCCACAGCGGCTTCGATGCGGCGATCGGTGTCAATATGCCCGATCGACCTACCCCCCATGTCAGGACAGGTCCACCGCGTGGCGCTTGAGGTCTTCCATGGCGCAGACCTCCAGTGCCCGCTCATGGGTGGAGCGCAGCGCCACCCTCGGCGCGCAGCCGGCCTCCAGCGCCTCCTGCCAGCGGGCCGCGCACAGGCACCAGCGGTCGCCGGGCTTGAGGCCGGGGAATTCGAATTCGGGCACCGGCGTCATCAGGTCGTTGCCCTTGGACTTGGAGTATTCCAGAAACTCCTGGGTGACCCGAGCGCAGACGGTGTGGGAGCCCAAGTCTTGCGGACCGGTCTCACAGCTGCCGCTGCGGGTGAAGCCGGTCTTCGGTGACTCGGAGCAGAGCTCCAGGGGCTCGCCTAGGACGTTCTTGGGTGTGGACATGGCCGGACCCTCCTGCTGCGGTGTGGCCTGATTGCTGTGCGCCGTCGCGCACCCGCCCGAATAGTGGGGGCGGCGGGCGCAGGCTTCAGCAGTTCAGGCTCGGCAGTAGGTCCGTCCGACGGCGCCTGCCGCGACCGATGCAGGGCTGGACCGGTAGCTGTGTTGCACGCCAGTCCGGCGGCACGTTCGGGGCCATCCTGAGAGCGAGCTTGGTTCGTCTGCGGACTGGTTTGGGCGCTGCTGGGCTGACAAGCGGGCTTTGGTCAGGTGCTGACCGCTGCCATCACCCGGTCCAGCTTCTCGCGCACGTAACCGGCAAGGCCCGGCACTTTCGGGTTCTCCACCAAGTCGAGAACCGCCAGGGGGTTCATGAAGAGGACGTGCACGTCGCCGTCGTCGTCTTCTCGCACGACGAAGTTGCAGGGTAGGAGCACGCCGATATCGGGCTCGGCGCTGATCGCCTTGTGGGCAAAGTCTGGGTTGCAGGCCCCGAGGATTCGATAGGGCCGCTGCTCGACCCCCAGCTTGTTCTTGAGCGTCGCCGAGACGTCGATATCGCTCAGTACGCCGAAACCCTCGGTCTTGAGGGCCTCGGTGACGCGCTCGATGGTCTCGTCGAAGCCTGTGCTCACTTTGGTGGATACGCCATACATGGTCGCTGTTTCCTCTGAACTGGTGATGTCGAAGGCGTCAGCCCCAGACGCCGGCGCAACCCAGCGCTCACAAATCTTGTCTGTCCCGTGGCCGCGCGCCGGTCGCCGCCGCCCCGACAAGAAATCCTCAGGCGAGCTTCAGGCTCTGATCGATGTGCAGCTCGCCGTCGAAGGAGCGGTGCAGGGTCGGCTTGACCTTGCCGATGGGCTTGGCATCGGGCAGCTCGCAGCGGGGCGCATGCTCGAACAGCTCCACCCAGCTTTCTTCGGCCTGGCCGACGGCGTCCAACAGACACAGCGGCCCGGCGCAATTGATCGCATACTGCCGCCAATTGGCGATGGGTTTGCGCACGCGCTTCACGGCGTTCTCACCGCGACGGGAGCGGTCTTTTGCGTTGATCTCGTCCTGGCGCTTCAGCCGCGACACGAACTCGCGCACGTGCAGCTCGGCCAATACGGAAAGTGATGTCATGGCGTTCAGTCCTCCTCTGGGCGGTCGCGTTTGGCCGGGGGCGCGGACGTTGTGATACTTCTTTGCCCGAGCACCGTCCCGACCCGACTATCATGGGCGCAGCTCGGCGCCCGTCACTGGACTTTCAGCTCGAGCACCTCCTCGCCGCTCGGGTCGGTCAGATGCACGGCACAGGCGATGCACGGATCGAAGCTGTGCACCGTGCGCAGAATCTCCAGCGGCTGCGCCGGGTCCTGCACGGTGTGGCCGGCCAGCGCTGCCTCATAGGCGCCTTGTTGGTCTTGCGCGTCTCGCGGGCCGGCATTCCAGGTGGTCGGCACCACGGCCTGATAATTGGCGACCTTGCCGTCCTCGATGACGATCCAGTGCCCGAGGGCCCCGCGCGGGGCCTCCATCCGGCCGACGCCCTGCGCCTTTTGCGGCCAGGTGGCCGGGTCCCAGAGTTGTTCGTTGAAGGTCTTGACGTCGCCGGCCTTGATGTTGCCGATCAGGGTGTCGTACCAGCCCTGTACCGCATCCACCATGATCGCCGTTTCCAGCGTGCGCGCGGCGGTGCGGCCCATGGTGGAGTACAGGGCCTCCAGCGGCAGATCCAGCTGCGCGAGGGTGCCGTCGACCAACTCCTTGGTGCGCTCGTCGCCGTTGGCATAGAGCATCAGCACGCGGGCCAGCGGGCCGACCTCCATGGGCTTGCCCTTCCAGCGCGGCGTCTTCAGCCAAGAATACTGGTTGTCGACGTCGAGCTCCTTGTACGGCGGCTCGGGGCCTGTGTAGGCGAGCTTGGTCTCGCCCTGGTAGGGATGGAGACCTTTGTCCTTGCCTTCGCGGTAGTCATACCAGGCATGGGCGACGAACTCCTGTATCTCGGACTCGGCATCCAGGTCCACGGGCTCGATGCGCGAGAGATCCCGATTCAGGATGACACCGGCGGGGACCATGTAGGAGTCGCGGTCGCCATAGCCCTTGGCCGGGAAGTCGCCATAGGTCATGAAGTTACCGAGCCCCTCGCCCTGCTTGAACCAGTCCTTGTAGAAGCCTGCGATAGCGATGGTGTCCGGTAGGTACACCTGGTGGACGAAGCTGTGCATCTTCTGAAGGATGTTGCGCACCCGCTCCAAGCCCACCACATCCAGTGCCGTACCAGCCTGCTTACCGGACTCCAGGCTGATGGCACAGGGCATGCCGCCGACACAAAGGTTGGGGTGCGGGTTCTTGCCGCCGAACACGGCGTGCAGCTCGGCCACGTCCCGCTGCCAGGCGAGCGCGTCCAGGTAATGCGCGGTGGCCAGCAGATTCGCCTCCGGCGGCAGCTGGTAGCCTGGGTGGCCCCAGTAGCCGTTGGCGAAAATGCCGAGCTGGCCCGACTCGACGAAGGCCTTGAGCTTCTTCTGCACATCGGCGAAGTAGCCCGGTGACGACTTGGCATAGCCGCTGATGGACTGCGCCAGCTCGGACGTCGCCTTCGGGTCTGCCTGCAACGCTGAGACCACGTCCACCCAGTCCAGCGCGTGCAGGTGATAGAAGTGCATCACGTGGTCATGCACATACTGGGTGCCGATCATCAGGTTGCGGATGAGCTCGGCGTTGGGCGGGATTTCGTAGTCCAGTGCGTCTTCCACCGCGCGCACACCGGCGATGCCGTGCACCAGCGTGCAGACCCCGCAGATGCGCTGCACGAAGGCCCAAACGTCCCGCGGATCGCGCCCGAGCACGATGGTCTCCAAGCCGCGCACGCTTGTGCCGGAGGAGTACGCCTGCTCGATGTTTCCGCCGTTCATCTTCGCCTCGATGCGGAGATGCCCCTCAATGCGGGTGACAGGGTCGACGATGACACGTGCGCTCATTGGGCGGCTCCTGTCTCTTTGGTGGTGGCGCTTGCGGCCTCGTCGTCATCGATGAGGTGCGCCGCAGTCAGCTCCACCAGGCTCTCGACGCGCTTGTCCCAATTGTTCTTTTGCCGCCCGGACTCGAAGTTGAGCCGGCAGCTGGCGCAGCTCACCACCACGGACTCGGCACCGGTCTCATTCACCTCCCGGATCTTGATCTTGAAGGACTGGTCACGCAGCTCGGTGGCGTCCTCCAGCAGGAAGATCCCCGCACCGCCGCCGCAGCACCAGTTGTATTCCTTGTTGTTCGGCATCTCCACCAGGTCTGCGCCCATGGCCGCGAGCACCGCCCGCGGCTCGTCGAAAGCGCCGCCGCGCCGCCCGGTCTTGCAGGGATCGTGGAAGGTGACCTTCTGTCCGAGCGGCTTCAGGCGCAGCTTGCCGGCCTTGGCCTGTTTGCCGAGGAACTCCGACATGTACATCATCTGGAACGGCAGCTCGCCGCTGCGCAGCATCGGGTTCCAGCGCAGCGCCGGGTAAGCATGGCCGCATTCGGCGATGACGACGGTCTTCGCCTTGACCCGCTGGGCGGCGGCGACGATCGGGTCCGCCTGCTGCTTCCATAGGGCCATATCGCCGGAGAGCAGCCCGAAGTTGGCGCTCTCGAAGCCGTCCGAGCAGATGGTCCAGTCCACACCCAGGTGGTTCATGATGCGAGCCGTCGCGAGCAGGCCGTTGCCGTTGGCGACCAAGTCCACGGCGGAGCTGAGCACCATCACCTCCGCGCTGTCCTTGTCCAGCGGGATCTCCACGCCGGTTTTCTGGCGGATGATGTCGATCATCTCCTTGAGCTTTTCGGGCGAGGAGCCGAACACCGTGCCCTGGTGCTTCTGCTCCATGCGCAGTGCGGCCAGCTCCGGCGGCACCAGCTCCGCGGCCACCATGGCACTTCGCATGTGGTGCACCAGTGAGGCCGTGTCGATGCCCATGGGGCAGACCATGGTGCAGCGCCCGCATTCGGTGCAGGAGTCGTAGATCAGCTCCTTGGCTTCTTCGAAGTCCGACAGCTTCACCGGCTTGGTCACCAGCCGGTGCCACCAGCGCATCGGGCTGATCTCGCGCTGATAGACGCGGCGATACAGGTCCATCTTGCGCATGGGCGCGTACTTGGCGTCCTGCATGGACTGGAAGTAATGGCAGGCTGTCGTGCACTGCCCGCAGTGGATGCAGCTCTCGAGCCACACGGCCTCGTCCGCGTTGGTGTCTGCGATCAGGGTGTCGATGGCACCTTGTAGACGCTTCTCCTCCGTCTTGGTGGGCTGTGGCGCCATCTGGCGCAACATGCCGATCTGCCCGGCCAACCCCTGGTAAACCTCGGCGAAGCTCGGAAAGACCTGTGTCGTGGCGGTGGCGCTCATATCCGGACCCCCTTGTGGGCGTAGGCCAGCCCGCTCTGGGCGCGGGAGAAGATGAACCAGAAGGCGTGCATCAGCTTGCTGAACGGCATGTAGGCGAATAGCAGCGCGGCGCTCAGAATATGCAGCGCCAGCATGGTCTCGTAGCGCGGGCCGACGTGCGCAAAGGCCATCAGGCCAGTCACCAGCGGTAGGGCGACGATGACCCATGTGATGTAATCACCGACGGTCGAGTTGTAGATGGCCGGATTGCTGAGCCGCCGGACGATCAATGCGATCAGCGAGCCGAGCGCCAGCGTGCCCATGGCAACGCCTAGCC
>NZ_JAIFKJ010000187.1:0-2320 GCF_019695415.1 Thiohalocapsa sp. | reverse complement strand
GGGCGGCCCGCGGGGGGGGAGGGCAGTCAGGCCGGTAGCCAACGGCGTGGGTGCGATGATCCAGGGGACATAGTCGGCGACGGTGGGGTTGTGGAGGGCGGGGGGCATAAACCGCCGCGCGATGAGCGCAAGCAGCGACACCAGGGCGATGGGGCCGGGCGCCACACCGATGAAGGTCGGCAGCCCGGGCCAGGACACGCCGGTGAGGCTGGTGATGAACTCGATGTGCGGCACGATGCCCACCACCACCAGGAGCGTGGCGATGTGGAAGATGTAGGCCATCACCGTCTGGTAGATGGTGGCGGCATTGAACTCGCTGGCGGGCCAGGCACGGCTGAACACCGTGCGATAACCTTTGAAGTTGCCGAAGGCGTCCCTGGGCCGTGAGAGGTCGGCGCCGCGGGTCAGCACCAGCACGCCCACCAGGCGCAGGAAGATGCCGGCGACCAGGATGATCAGCGAGGCATGTATCGCCGGTCCGCGGGCGAAGTCGAGGAGTGTCATTGGTCAGTTTCCTCCGGTGGATGGCCCAAGTGGGTTGTTTTGCTGTGTTGCATGGGCTCTTTGGTGGCTTACGCTGTCGTTTGGGCTCGTCTGACCCCTTGTCGTTAAGCAGGCGGAGTGCGCCGCGGCGGTCACCGACAGGTGCTCGACCCCAGCATGGGCTGGCGGCCGGCCCTGTCGGTGCCGCCGGGCGGTGGTCCGTCAGCCCTCCGTCGCCTCCTCCTCGTGAACCTCGCGTTTCTTGCGCCGCGCCAGCACCGCAGCACCGGCACCGAGCGCGGCCCCGGCCACGGCCGCCGCGCCGAGCTTGGCACCGTCGCCGAAGTTGCCCTTGGCAACGGACTCATAAACGCCGCCCATATCCCAGAAACCGGGCTCGGAGCAGCCAATGCAGCCGTGTCCCGACTGGATCGGGAAACTGACCCCATTGTTCCATTTGATGTGCGCACAGGCGTTGTAGGCCACGGGCGCCTTGCAGCCGAGCTTGTACAGGCACCAGCCCTTGCGCGCGCCCTCGTCGTCGAAGGTCTCGGCGAACTGGCCGCGGTCATAGAAGGGCCGTCGGTAGCAGCGGTCGTGGATGTTCTCGCCGAAGAAGGCCACGGGGCGCCCCAGGTGGTCGACCTCCGGCAGCTTGCCCATGGTCAAGTACTGGGCGATGACGCCGGTGATGGCGAGCGGCATGGGCGGGCAGCCCGGCACGTTGATGATGGGCTTGTCCTTGATGATGTCGCCGGTCGCGACCGCCCTGGTGGGGTTGGGCTTGGCCATCGGGATGCCGCCGTAGGCGGAGCAGGTACCAATGTTGATGACAGCGGCCGCGTCGGCACAGACGTGCTCCAGTGTCTCTTTGTTACTGTGGCCCGCCACCGTGGAGCAGTACTCCAGCAACGGGATGGAGCCGTCCACCAGCACCAGGTATTTGCCCTTATTCGCCTGCATGGCCTCTTCGAGGGCGTGCTCCGCAGCGTCGCCTGCGGCCGCCTGCAGGGTGTGGTGATAGTCCAGCGAAATGAAATTGAACAGCAGGTTCTCGATGGTCGGTGCATGTGAGCGGGTCAAGGCCTCGGTACAGCCTGTGCATTCCTGGAATGACAGCCAGATCACCGATGGCCGGCGTGCCTCGGATAGGGCTTCCGCCATGGCCGCGGCGGTGGCGGCCGGAAGCGCCATTGCGGACGCCGTGGCCGAGCAAAACTGCAGAAAGGCTCGGCGGCTCACACCTTGGCTGCGCAGAATGTCGCCCAAGGTTGGTTCATAGGCCATCGGAGATCCTCCGTTTACGATCGTGTACGCTCGTGTCGGGTGCGCGCCCTGCGATAGGGCTGCCTCCAGACCGGAGCCTCAGACGGCCGACCCGATCCAGCGTGAGCGGGCCTACACTCCGGTTTTTCTCGTAAAAACAGAGCTGAACCGTGCGTAGAACCGGCTCCGGCCCTGCCGTGGGAATAACTGTAATTGCAAAAACGCGATTGAGAATTCGCCCTTCGCCCGGAACTTGATACACATCAAAGCAGCGATTAAAAGAGCCGCGCACTGCCTTCCTCTTTTCGCAGAATCACTCCGTATTTTCAACAATGCAAGAACCTGCAATCACCGATGATTGACAATTATCAATAGAGGTTTTTCACTAGTTCATTGAAAGGCAGATTAATAAACAAGCTATTTGTCAAATTAAGAAAATGGTGGATTACCGATGAGTAGAGGTTAGATAAGGACGCAGCGTATTCACTGCCTCCTTTCTGCGCCCAATAGCCCAAAACGTGTTCGGTGGAAGCGCAAACGCGGCGAAGGGGCGACTAGGGAAGCGCCGATT
>NZ_JAIFKJ010000522.1 GCF_019695415.1 Thiohalocapsa sp. | reverse complement strand
TCGCCCGCCGCCTCGTAGAAGGAGTAGAGGCTACCGTCGGTACCCACCACGCGCGGTCGTCAATCCCACAGGTCCGCACCCGGCATGAGTGTCCAGCCCGGCGCCCGCGGTGCCTGCACCTCCACCGGTGCCACTTTGCCGCCGTGGTCGGACAGCGCCCATGCCGCCACGGGCCAGAACAGCGCCGCCACCGCCATCACGGACAGGAGTCGCAAGGCCCCCCGGCGGTCGATCGGCTGCACGCGGCTCGGCGCCGGCTGCGGCAGCGCCGCGGCCGGGTCACGCCAGATGCTGCCCACCAGGAACATAATCGTGATGATGATCCCGAAGAAGACCCAGCCGTAGATCAGATGGTCCACGCCCACCGCGAGCTTCATGTCGCTCAGATGACCGATCATCACGATCATGTAAGCGCGAAAGCCGTTCGCAATGATGGGCACGAAGATGGAAAAGACCACAAAGAGCAACCGCTTCCACCACAGCGTGTAGGTAAGGTAGGCGAACAGCACGCCCAGGGTCACCGAAGCGATGAGATACCGCATGCCGCTGCATGCCTCAACCACCGACCACTGGCCGCTTGGGATGGTAAAGAAGGTACCCTCACGATAGACCGGGATACCCGTGAGCTTCAGCATGCCGACCGTGAAATCGGCCGTGAAGTTCATCATGGGATAAACCAGGCCCTCGCCCACCGGTACGCCAAAGAACAGGAATAGAATCGGGAAGAGCAGATATCGGGTGACCCGATGCCCCAGCACCGCCCAGATGGAGACCACAAGCAGACCGACATAGGCGAATTGCTGCACCACCAGAGTGTCAACCAGATTACCGAGCAGCCAGCCAAAGCCGAGCGGCATGAAGAGCAGCAGCGGCCAAGGCGTCGGTTGCGGGGCCAGCTGGCTGAGGCCCGTGCGCTTCTCCCAAACCAACCAGAGGCTGATGGGGATGATGAGATAGCCGTGCGCGTAGGTCTCCGAGCGCTCCCAGATGGAGACGATGGACCAGGCGGTGTGGTGGAATGAGACGGTCACAAGGCTCACGGCCACCAGGAGTACCAGCACGCCCGGCCCCCAAGTGTCGACCCAGCTGCGTGTGGTGCCGACAGCCTCGGTACCGAGAATAGACGTATCCTCTCGCATGTCATTCATGCACTTAGCTCTGCTATCGCTTTATCCCCTGCTACGACCGCGAGAAACCGCGCCATCGCAGCCGGCCAATCGTATTGGTCGCAAACGAGGCCACGGGCCCTTACACCGAGATCGCCATATGCCCCGTGGAGGATCGCGCTGATCCCATCTGCCATCGCCATCGGCTCGTCCGCAACAAGCAGATGGCGCCCGGGAACGGCATCGAGGCCCTGTAGGCCCATGGAGGTGGTGACCACCGGTCTGGCCATCGCCATGCCTTCCAGCAGTTTGTTCTGGATCCCGCGGGCGATGCGCATTGGCGCCACCACCGCGGCAGCATGCTGCAAATAGGGCCGCACGTCCGGCACGCGACCGCTGACCACAATGTCGTCACACGCAAGGGCACGAACCTGCCGGCTCGGCCGCGCACCGACCACATAAAAGCGTAGATGGGGGTGGCGCTCGCGCAGTAATGGCCACACGGCGGCGGCAAACCACCGCACGGCGTCGATGTTCGCCCAGTAGTCCATGGCACCGGTGAACACAATGGCGGTGGCGTCGTCCGCGAAGGGGCTTGGGCGCGCCGAGCAGGGCGCGAAGTAAGTCACGTCCACACCGTTCGGCACCGCAGTTAGCGGTGTCTCGACGCCACTCAGCTCCTTGAAAAGCGCTGTCTCCGGCGCCGACACGAACAGACTGGCAGCGCTAGCCTGCGCGACGCGCGAGTCATGCGAAAGCAACGTGCGCGACTCCCTCGCGTACAGCCAAGCCATCGGCCATCGGCTGCGCCGTGCGAATTGGGCCCATTTGTCCGCATCCACATCGACGAAGTCGAGGACACACCGCGGACCGCGGCCGTCTCTGCGCAATGGCGCATATTGTGCCATGGCCGAGGAGAAGACGACGACGTGGGAGAGATGCCGGCGGGCAGCCAAACCGTCGACCCAAGCCGCCATGTGATGATCCCTGTAGCAGGCCACCGTTAAAGGTCCGCCTGTAAACAAGGCCGACAATCCTCGCAGCCTCGCGCGCAGCGGCGGCAGCGGCCGAAGGCAAATCTCCGCGCAAAGGCATCGCAGTTGCTCAAGATGCGCCCAGTCGCTTGCGTCGTCGACGAACGCACCGAGGTGGACCCGATACTGCTGCGCGAGCGCCATCAACCAGCGATATGACCGTATCTTGTCGCCCTTATCGGGCGGATAAGGAATGCGATGACACAACAGCAGCAGATCAGGGACATCGCGAGCCTCACGAGGCTGCAACGACGAGGAGGCGGCCTGCAGTATCACCACACGGCCTCAGGCGAGGTTACGCGCAAGTATCGGACCAATCCGGTTCGCAACCGACAAGGGCAGACGCTTCCAGCCGGCGATGAAATATTTGTACTTGGGATTGTTCGGGTTGACGTCCGGGACCGCACGGCTCTTCACCAGATGGTATTGATAGTGCAAAGGTTGTGGCTCGAACCCCCAGTTTTTCTTGAAGCTGAAAGCACCAGTACCGCGCTTACTGCGGCCGTAGTCGAAGATGCGGATGCCACGCTGAGCTGCACGTGACATGAGATCCCAGTACATGAAGTCGTTACCGTACAACAAGCGTGCAGCCGGTCGACTGCCTCCGTAATAAGGCAGAACGGTGTCGGCGTGGAAGAAGCTCATGACACCGGCGATATCGGCTCCGTTATGGGTGACGATGGAGAGCTCACAGACATCAGCGAAGACACGGTATAGGGTTTCGAACCAGCGCCGCGGGAATACCGGCGTGCCGAGGTTGCGCACACTCTCGGCGTAGATCGCGTAGAAGCGGGCCACGTCCGTCGTCTGTTCGCTCCGAAGCCCGAGCTTAATGCCCTTGCGGACCATCGCCCGCTGCTTGCGCGGGATGTCCTTGAGATTTGCCTCGTCATCGTCTGTGATGGCCTTCCGAAACGTGACATAAAGTGCGTCTTTGGTGGGCCAGCCCAATTCCAGGGGATGTTCGTTGCGCAACTCCAGCGCGTCCACACCCAACCGCTCCGCAAGTGCGCACGCATGCTGCGTCACCGCCCGGCGGGCGGAGACATCGCTCGCCAAAGCTCCGCCGTAGACGCATCCGGGCGTAGAGACCAAAGTGTGACCGAAAAGCCAACTCCTGATCTCTGCGAGCGGCAGAATGGCCTGCACTTCGGTACCGCGACGCGCCAAGAGAAAATGCGGACGAAGGCCCAGTCCGGCACTCACTGCATCGTGCCATCCACTCCTATGGCAGAAAGTCGCCTGAGGATGCGCAGCGACGAAAGCGTCCCAGTCGGCTCGGTCTTCCGGACGGAGCTCGGTAACGCGAAGCTCAGTAGACATCGACACCGGAACTGCCCTGCAGCGACAGGAACAGCCGATCCATGCGTGACCAGAGGAAATCCCGGGCAAGGCGGTGCAGGCGAGGCTCCATTCGGCCCAGGTTGAGATAGTGCCGCACTCGGGTTTTCAGGCCGAGATTTCGCTGCATGGGCTGCGCGGGATCGATCTCCCAGGGGTGAAAGTAAAAAACCGCGGATTGGCGATCTCGCCGATTCACCCGACGAAGCGCCCAACGCGAGTAGGCGTAGGGGAACAATCGAAAGTAACCGCCGCCACCGCAAGGGAATTTGCGCTCCCCGTATGCGACGGTAGTTACGGGCACCTCCAGCAACCGGTCGCAGACCCGTGGGCGAAAACAAAAGCGCGGTGCCTCCGGCATACCGTAGAGGTCATGACGGATCGGGTAGATACTGGAAGAGTAGCGGTGACCGGTCTCTTCCAACACACGCAGCGCCCACAGGTTATCCGCACCGATTGAGTAGCTAGGGGCGCGATAGCCTAGGACTTCCTGGCCGCCAATATCCTCAAGCAGGCTCTTTGTCCGGGTCACATCGGCACGGAATTGATACTCGTCCAGCTCCGTGACTCGCACGTGGGCGAAACCATGGCTCGCTAATTCGTGTCCGCCGTCCACAATGCGTCGCACCATCATCGGATGACGCTCTGCAATCCAGCCTAAGGTGAAAAAGGTTGCTTTGATCCTGTAAGCATCGAACAGAGCCAGGATACGATCGACATTGCCCTCGACGCGCCTCGGCAATCGCTCCCAATCCTCACGACGAATGTGGCCCTCGAACGCAGACACCTGAAAATAGTCTTCAACGTCTACGCTCATGGCGTTGACGGGGTTCGACCCTGGTATCGCTTGTGCATCGGGGCCGACTGCTATCGCGGCATCCGCAGTGGACCCGTCGCGCCGAGACGGGGCGTCGGCAGCCAGTGTCATGGTGTAGGTCCCCCGGGGGCCGGCTAGAACAGCTCCCTAATGAATAGTGCGAAACCAGTGGTCGATACGCTCGACGATCCGCCCCGCTGCCCGTCCATCCCAAAGCTCCGGGATACGACCCGCTTTGCCACCATCTTTCAGCACATCCCGGGCCGTGGCGAGAATCCGCTCGGGATCTGAGCCGACGATGGAGTTGGTGCCCTCGGTCACGGTAATGGGACGCTCTGTGTTGTCGCGCAGCGTGAGGCATGGTACGCCAAGAGCAGTGGTTTCTTCCTGGATGCCCCCTGAATCAGTCAGTACCAGTGTCGCATGCTGCAGTAGCGCTAACATCTGCAAGTAGTCCAACGGCGGCAACAGGGTGAAGGCGGACTGCGCCATATCCATGAGCCCGGCCGACTCGAGTCGCGCCGAAGTCCTCGGATGCAAAGGGAACAGCAAGGGCAGCTCGCCGGACAGCTCCAACAGCGTCTGCAGCAAGCGCTGCAGCACCGCCGGCTCGTCAACGTTTGAAGGCCGGTGCAGGGTGACGACGCCAAAGCGTTCACCTTCGAGCGCAGGCCCCACGCCGACGGCATCAAGCACCGCCGCCACACTCGGCGCACGCCCGAGATTCTCCAGGAGCGTGTCGATCATCACATTGCCGACAAAGTGAACGCGTTGTGGATCAATACCCTCGCGCCGCAGATTCTCCAGCGCCTGGCGCTCGGTCGTGAAGAGCAGATCCGACATTTGGTCGGTCAAGACCCGGTTCACTTCCTCCGGCATCCGCCTGTCAAAGCTCCGTAGACCCGCTTCAACATGGATGATCGGCAATCCTTTCTTGGCCGCAACGAGCGCGCACGCGACAGTCGAGTTTACGTCACCTACAACCAGCACCGCATCGGGGGCCTGCGTGTCCACCACGGGCTCGAACCGCTGCATGATCTCTGCAGTCTGGACAGCGTGCGATCCCGATCCGACTCCAAGGTCCTCGTCCGGCTCTGGAATCTGCAACTGCTCGAAAAAGGTGGTCTTCATGGCCGCATCGTAATGCTGTCCAGTGTGGACCAAATACGCCTCTAGCGCGGCCGAGGTCTTGATTTGCCGCATCAGCGGCGCAATTTTCATGAAGTTTGGCCGCGCCCCCACGACGCACATCACGCTTTTTGGCATTGCAATGGCTCCAAAGGCCTTGTCCGTACCGATCCCTCCCACTCAGAAGCGGACATTAAAATCCATAGACAAACGGTGCTCCGAGAAATCGTCGGCCTCGCCGTCAACGTCGCGCTTGAGTCGACCGATGCGTGCCCCCAAGCTCGCCTGCGGGCCCACGCGATACGATAGTCCCAAATTCAGTTCGTCTTGAAAAAAATCAAAAGCGTTCGGGTTGTCCTCACTATGATCCCAGAGATCTACACTCGCGCTTGCAGTAAGGCGTGTGGACAATCGCCGGGAAAACTGAAAACGGACCTGGTTATCCAAGGTGTCCAGATCGCGTTGGTCGTACTCGCGCCGAGTCACCCACCAACGCACCGATGCGGCATTCCGGCCCTTTCTGTACGCGGAGTGCAGTTCTAAGCGGTCACGCAAAAAGGTATCATCCACCAACACGGGCGTAGTAACCGTAGCGGTCAAGATTTCATCGGTTGCGAAAGGATCTGGAATGGGATTACCGAACAAATCCCTAACGGGCACGACTTCCTCTTGCTGGAGTTCAGTTACAGCCGATTGGATGGTTACGTCATAACGCGCCCGGAACGCCCAACGCTTGTGCCGATATGTCCCGTTGAAACGGTAGGTTTCGCCGAAATAACGCTCACCCATTCCAAACTCGAACCTTGCCCGCGTGTTCGGTGTCCAGCGAAAGATGGTCTCCCAGCGAAAACCGTCCGTGTCCCCGCCGCCAGTCCGAAAAGCATCACGGCTTTCGTCATAACCCAGGATCAGATCAAGACGATACCTCGGACTGAACACATAACCAACGCGACCGTAAAGTTCCCCGACGCCCTGATCAGTGTCAGCGTCAAACACCTGACGCCGCCAATTCAGAGACCAAGGGGCATTTGTAAACATGGGACCACTGGTAATACGCACCCGTGTGTCACGCGTTGGGGTGCGAAAACCATCGCCGTCGTCCGCTGTCGACGCAGTGAGCTCGTAGCCGAGCCCAGGCTCGATGCGTACCGTGGCGAAGCGCCCTCCGAGAATAGGTAAACGTACGCGCGGCGTTACCCGGAGCGAAGCCCGCTGCGTGAATGCGTCGGGGTTCGCGAACCTATCAAACCCACTATTGACCCGCGGGTCAATCAAGGCCTGATTCGCATCCGCGCGCACGTCCACAAAAAAGTAGCGCTCAATCAGCTCTGCACTGAGGCGCGCGGAAAGGGTGTGCCGGATATCGTTGAGCTCGGAGTGCGCCGGGTACCAGACAAAGGCAGGGCCATAACTCAGCCGAGAATCGACACGGCTGCCCCTGCGCGACGAGTTGATATATGGCCGAACCTGGAGCACGCTGCCCGACTCGCCGTCGTCCGAATCCAGAAAAATGTTGTCTGATAGGATTGCGCTCGCACGCAGCCCCGTATTGCCCCGCCACGAGGCCAGCGTCTCTGTCACGGGCAGCAGCACCAGAGCAGCCGTCAGCCACAACCGAATCAGGGCAGAATTCATCGTGTTCAGGAGCGGGCGCTGAAGTTAATCGTCCCGCTCGGCACCATAATCACCGTTGTAACCATAGCCATAGCCATAGCCATAGCCATAGCCGTACCCATAGCCGTACTGGTAGCCATACTTCCCGGAGAACAGCGTGCTCTTACACTTGTTCAGCAGCATGTACACGTTGCCGGTACGGCCGATCTGCGCCAACGTTTCCTTGACCAGCCCCTGCGGCGTCGCTTCGTGCTCGACCACGATGACAATCTGCCCCATCAGCGACGCGAGTACAGGCGCCTCACTTGTCGCCAACACCGGCGGGGAATCGAAAAGAACGATTCTGTCCGGATAGCGGGTCGCGACATCATGCAACAGGCGCCGCATGTTCTGGCTTGACAGCAGCTCGGTGGCTTGTCGGTGGCGCTGCCCCGCAGGCAATATGGACAGCTTCGGAATATCGGTGGGGCGGATCAGCTCGGCTAGATCCACGCCTTCATCAAGATGCTCAATGAGCCCTGGAGCGTCACCGAGGTTCAGGCGGCGCGACAACCCCGGCTTGGCGACATCGCCGTCGATGAGCAGCACCCAGCAATCTAGTTCCAGTGTCATTGAGGCGGCGAGATTTAGAGAGACGAACGTCTTTCCCTCGCTCTGCACGGGCCTTGACACCCTGATGAGGTTGTATGGGGACGACCCATCCGGCCTTCGCCCAAAGGCATTTATCAGCAACGGGCGCTTGATCATTCGAAACTCTTCGGCGATCCGTTTGTGCTCCCCTTTTTCTCGCTTGCTGCGATCATCGCTCGGCAAAACCATGATCTCGCCGACTTGCAGAACATTAGCCTTCCTGGGGGATTCAAGCGACAGGTCGACACCGCCCTCAGGCACCGGCGTGGCTGGGGAATCAACTTGCTCGCCGCCCTGCTCCTGGCGCATCCACCGCTTTACGTCGGCTCCGCCCTCAACGTCCGACTTATGCGTGGTCATATTTGGACTCCAGCCGGCAAAAGTAAAAGCTCATTACGTCTGCCCCGGGCCTGCCGGGAGGGCG
>NZ_JAIFKJ010000150.1 GCF_019695415.1 Thiohalocapsa sp. | reverse complement strand
CCACGTGCAGCTCCTCCGCACCGGCACCAGGGGTCCCGGAGCGGGAGGGGGGTGCCCCGGCGGGAGCCACCGCGGGGCAGGCGTAGCTGACCCGCACCGAGCGCCGTGAGCGGCGACCAGTAGGCGCTCGGCTATCTGGCACCTGTGCCCCGATTCGGCCGACTCTCCCGAAGCTGCGTAGGCCACCCAGCCCCGGCCTTTGCGGAAATACATACACCGTCCCCTAAATTCGGGGGCGGTGTATGTATTTCCGCAAAGGCCGGGGCGGGGTGGCCTACGCAGCTTCGGGAGAGTCCGCCCGATCGGGGTTCAGGTGCCAGATAGGCGAGCGCCTACTGGTCGACGCTCACGGCGCTCGGTGCGGGTCAGCTCCGCCTGCCGCGCGGTGGCTGCCGCCGCGCTACTCCCCTTCCTGTCCGGGCTCGCTGAGTCCGTAGCGGCGTAGCTTCACGTAGAGACTCTGGCGGCTCAGACCCAGAAGCTCCGCGGCGCTCGCGCGGTTGTCGCCGGTGAGCTCCAGGGCTGCTTCGATGCAGAGGCGTTCGATCATGTCCGTGGACTCGCGGACCACTTCCTTGAGCGGCACGCGGCCAACCAGCTCGGTCAGGTGCTCGATGGAGCTCGGCAGGGCGCGCTCGCCGCCGCCGTCGGCGGAAACGCGCCGGTCGACGTTGCGGATGATGAAGCCGAAGCTCGGCTGGTCGCCGTTGTGGATGGACACGGCGGAGATTTCCACCTCGCTGCTGGCACCGAGCTCGGAGCGGATCTGTGTCGCGAAGAGGCGCACCGCTCCGTGTTGGCGCAGGTTGGCGATGAGCACGTTCAGGTCCACGCCGGGTCGGCCGAGCCAGCGGTCCAGTGACTCGCCGCGGGCCTGGTCTTCGCTGTTGATCTGTGCCAAGTCAAGGAAAGCGCTGTTGGCGCTTAGGATGCGCCCATCCTGGCCGGTGAGCACGATACCGTCCGGCGCCTTCTCCACCATGCGGGCGAGGCGCGAGCGCGGTTCCGGGGCCGGCCGGCGCTCGCCGTCGGTCTCTATCGGCGATAGTCGCAGCAGGATCAGCGACGCGCTCTCCTGACGTACCGGTGCGCCGCTCACTTGGAACTCCGTGCCCGCACGCAGGCGGGCGCGCACATCGTTGGCACGGCCGGCGGCGCGGATGCCGGCGATGAGCGACTGGATGGCGCGGGTGCCGTCCTCGTCGAAGCCCTCCGGAAATGGCCGCCCAACGAGTCGCCGAGAGTCCGCGGCGAGCAGCAGCGAGGCGGCGGGGTTGGCCTCCACCACCTTGCCGGTGTCCGGATCCATGATGAGAATCGCATCGGACGCCGAGCGGAACAGCAGACGATAGCGCGTCTCGAGCTGGCGCAGACGCCAGTAGTCACGCTCCAGGGACTGCTGCGCATCCACCAGACGCTGCTGCAGCGACGCGATGCCCTGGAGGTTGCGGCCCACGGCCATCAGGTGCCGGGCATCGAGGCGAACCACCAGATAGCGCACGGGCAGCTCGACACCGGCGCGGGAGATGTGGCTCACCTGCTGCCAGGTGGCGGCGGCCAGGTCGGTGCTCGCCTGTTCCAAAAGCTCCTGAATGCGTGGTCGGCTCTCGGTGCTGACGGTGTCAGCCCAGCGCTGGCCGATCCAATCCCCTCCGACCTCTGAGGAGAGCTCGTCGCTGCCGTAGGCAAGATCACGGATAGTGCCTTCGCCGTCGAGGATGATCGCTATGTCCGTGACCGCGGCGAGCAGTGCCGCCATCGTGTCAGTGCCGATGTCGCCAAGGGCCGCCTGCGGCGCGTCGAAGGGCTTCACGAGTAATCTCGATCCCGTGCTGGCCGCCGGGCGGCGCGGCGGGCAACAGACCCACGGCCCCCGGGGCGGGCTACCGCCGGTCGGCCTGATCCAGGTCAGCGGGCCGACGCTGCGGCACGTGCGCAGTTCCATAACCGCGCAGTTTATAAGGAAATTCGGCCGCAGGCGCGATGAGGATGCAATGTGCCGGTTCGGCGCGGTTTCGGGCCGTTCGCGGACATCTCACGCGCAAGCGCGCTTCGGTGCGGCGACACCCTCTATTAGTTAGACGCCAACCAGGGGAATGTCAAGTTCGGTTTACGTTAAGCCGAGTTGACAGGCGCGGGGAAGGGGACTAGATTCCTGAGTACACCGAGGCACGCTCAGTCAATGAGAGGGGAGGGTAATGCGTCAGCGCCCCGCGCGGCATGACCGGTATCAACCGCTGTATACGCCGGCGGAACGTGAACGTCGTGACAACACGGCGTGGACGCTTGTGCAGGGCGTGCTGGCGCCGCTGCAATTCTTGGTGTTTCTGGTCAGCCTGGTACTGGTGCTGCGCTATTTGGTCAGCGGTGCAGGGGAGACCGCTGCAACGGTGTCTGTCGTCATCAAGACGCTGATTTTGTACACCATCATGATCACCGGCTCCATCTGGGAGAAGGTGGTCTTCGGTAAGTGGCTCTTCGCGCGCCCCTTCTTCTGGGAAGACGTCTTCAGCATGCTGGTGCTGGCGCTGCACACGGCTTATCTGGCGGCGCTCTTCACCGGTTGGCTCGATGTGCGTGGGCAGATGCTGCTGGCGCTCGCTGCCTATGCGGCATACGTCATCAACGCGACCCAGTTCCTGCTCAAGCTGCGCGCTGCCCGGCTGCAGCAGGCGCGCCTGGCCGCCGCCGGCCGGCCACCGGCCGCGGCGGTGGGAGGCGCCGGGTGAGCAGCGCCGGCCCCCCCCCCGCCGCCGACGCCCAGCGCTGCCAGGCCCCCCCCCGCCCCCCCCTCCCGGTGCTTCGCCAGCGCGGCCCGCGCCCCGGGTTC
>NZ_JAIFKJ010000604.1 GCF_019695415.1 Thiohalocapsa sp. | reverse complement strand
TGGGGCGCAATCAAGGGATCAAGCCCGGCGCGACACGAGCGGGGGGGGGCGATCGGCCCGCCGAAGTAGGTGGGTCCAAGCTTGAGAAAGGCACGGAAGACCTCGCCGTTGCGCTCGGCCCACTGGCACCGCTAAGTCTGATTGGAGACCATGGATCAGAGGGGGGAACCGCCATGACAACACCGCCGCCGCCGGATACGGGCGATCCGGGTGACGAGTATGCCGGTCTTTGGCCGCCCACCAGCTACGGCGCTCAGGTGGAGCGGCTGCGCGCCGCGGTGGGCGAGACGGTCTACCTGGCGGAGCTGCGCGACACGGACACTCAGCTAGGAGCACAGATCACCGACCGGCCCTACCTATTGCTTGGCGTCATCGACTTCCCGCGCCCGGATCCGGCGCGCGGATTGGCCCCGCACCTGATTCTGCTCGACGACGGCCGCGGTGTGAACCTCGGGCGGGTCGCGCGCGTCAGCCGGCGTCCCTTCCAGCCCGCTGCGGAGGAGGTGCTCTACCTGGACCGCGCGGCCGACCGCAACCTGTTGTTCGCCGACCGGCGACTGTCGAAGGACTACATTGCCCGGCGCGCGCAGACCGCCTTGGGCCAGGTGCTCGGCTACAGCGAGCCCAGCGCGCCCCGCCAGCTCGGCGACGGCGCGGGTGAAGGGCCAGACGCAGAGGGCATGCGACGGCGCTGATACGAGCGCAGATCCGTGAGCGCCCATCCCACAGCGGCGCGGGCAGACGGCTACATGATGGGGATGATTGCGTAACCCTTTGCCTGGTAACCGATCTGGGACACGAAGGTATTGCCCACGTGCTCGATGCCCGGCAACAGAGTGTCCGCGTCCACCCCCGTCAGGCGGGTCGCGACGGAGCAGGCCTCGACGCGAACATTGGGCTTTTTCAGCATCGCGCGAAGCTGCTCGGCGATGCCGTCCAGGTGCAGCTCGTCATCAATCGGCACATCGGACCGGTCTGTCGTGATCAGACGCACTGATGGGCCCCGGAAGGTAAGGACCATGTCCGGCGCCACGCCCTGGCGCTTCAGGTCCTCGTAGGTCTCGTCCATGACCTTCAGGTACAGCAGCATCTTTTCGGCGTCGGCCATGTTGATGTCCCAGGCGATTTTGCCCGAGCTGACGCCGTCCAGGGCTTGGGTGTCGGCGGGCTTCTCGGCGCTGGCGATGCCGCACATGAGCAACACCAGCAGCCCGAGCGACAGCCGGGCTGTGAGGCTTCGTATTTCGGGGATGCGCATGGTTGGTCTCCTCTGATGGTTGATACTGTCGATGCGGCACCGACGCAGGTGCCCGATGGGTCGACATTAGACAGCGGCGGGCTCGTCGCCATCGGCGCCTGCATTATCGACGGCTCCTTGGCTGGCCTCAAAGCCGCCTTGGCCGTCCAGCTCCTGCAGCAGGCGCCCGGCATGGCTTCCGCAACCGCACGCCGTCGCGTCCCGCCGCTGCTCGCTGCGATTTGATGCGGATCGAGGCCGTGCCTTGCTGTGGTCCTCATCCCGGACGGTGACCGATGCCCGCGCAGGCCGGCCCGTTTGGCCCCTATGCTATCGTCCTGAGGATACGATTAGTCTCGAGGCTCGGTGCCATGACCGTCCCTGACCGCCTCATCAGCCCCGCGGAGGCCGCCGACGACGGCGCGCTTGACCGCGCCATCCGCCCGCGCAGGCTGGCGGACTATGTCGGCCAGCCGGCGGTGTGCGAGCAGATGGAGATCTTTCTCCAAGCCGCCCGCGGCCGCGCCGAGGCCCTGGACCACACGCTGATTTTCGGCCCGCCCGGGCTTGGCAAGACCACGCTCTCGCACATCATCGCCCACGAGATGCAGGTGAACCTGCGCCAGACCTCCGGTCCGGTGCTGGAGAAGCCCGGGGACCTGGCCGCGCTGCTGACCAACCTGGAGTCCGGCGACGTGCTCTTCGTCGACGAGATCCATCGCCTGAGCCCCGTGGTCGAGGAGATCCTCTATCCCGCCATGGAGGACTTTCAGCTCGACATCATGATTGGCGAGGGTCCCGCCGCGCGGTCCATCAAGCTGGACCTGCCGCCCTTCACGCTGGTCGGCGCCACCACCCGCGCCGGGCTCCTGACCAGCCCGCTGCGGGACCGTTTCGGCATCGTGCAGCGCCTGGAGTACTACAGCGCCGAGGACTTGACCCGCATCGTGCAGCGTTCTGCCCAGATCCTGGCCATTCACACCGAGCCGGACGGTGCGGCGGAGATCGCCCGGCGCTCTCGGGGCACGCCGCGCATCGCCAACCGGCTGCTGCGCCGCGTGCGGGACTTCGCGCAGGTGAAGGCGGGCGGGCGCATCACCCGCGACGTGGCCGACCAGGCGCTCGGCATGCTCAAGGTGGACGGCCTCGGCTTTGACCATATGGACCGCCGGCTGCTGCAGGCCGTCATCGAGAAGTTCGACGGCGGCCCCGTGGGCGTGGAGAGCCTGGCGGCGGCCATCGGCGAGGAGCGGGGCACCATCGAGGACGTGCTGGAGCCCTTCCTGATCCAGCAGGGCTATCTGGTGCGCACGCCCCGGGGCCGGATGGCGACCCAAAGTGCCTATCGCCATTTCGGGATGGTCCAGCCGCGGCAGGATGGCGCGCCGATGCAGGACCTCTTCGAGCAGCCTCCCGGCTGAGTTGCCGCAACGCCCTGCTGATCGGCACTTTTCTGAGGCAAACATCGGAAAAGTGCTTTGACCTTTGCCCTCACCGCCCCACCCTCTGCTCAGCAGATATCCATCGCACGCCAGATTTCGGTTTGTCCTGCAAAAAACCTGCTGCTCTGTCCTCTCCTCCTCGAGCCTCGCCC
>NZ_JAIFKJ010000558.1 GCF_019695415.1 Thiohalocapsa sp. | reverse complement strand
GCGTTGCACCCCCAATACCTGCGAGGGCCACCGCGCCCGGGTGATGGACAAAATGCGCGCATACGCACTCGCCGAGCTGGTGCGGATGGTGATGATTGCGGGTGGGGGAGGTTGATAGGAAGGGCGGAGGGCTGAGGGCGGAGGAACGGGCTGTGCGCTTGCTTCGCCGGCCGCCGGCACTGATGCTTTCGTCAGCCCTCAGCCCTCAGCCCTCAGCCCTCCGCCCTTCGCCTGACTCCGCCCGTGCTATCTGTCTTGTCTCGCCCGCCGTCCAAAGTCGTCGCCTGGTCGATCTACGATTGGGCCAACTCGGCCTTTGCGACGGTGGTCATTGCGGGCTTCTTTCCGGTGTTTTTCTCGCAGTTCTGGGCGCAGGATTTGCCGGATGCCCAGAGCACCCAGTGGCTCGGCTACACGTCCAGCGCTGCGAGCCTGATCCTGGTGCTGCCGGCGCCGGTGCTGGGCGCATTGGCGGATCAGCTCGGCGCGAAGAAGCGCTTTCTGCTCGGCTTCACGCTGCTCGGGGTGCTGGCCACCGCGGCGCTGTTCTGGCTCGGCGCCGGGCACTGGCAGGCGGCGCTGCTGCTGTATCTCGCGGGGCTGCTCGGCTTCCTGGGCGGGAACGTCTTCAATGACGCGCTGATCACCGATGTTGCCGCACCGTCGGACTACGAGCGCGCGTCCTCGCTGGCCTACGCCCTGGGTTATCTCGGCGGCGGCCTGCTCTTTGCCGTCAACGTCGTGATGGTGCTCGTGCCGGAGCGCTTCGGCTTCGCCGACGAGGGCGAGGCGGTTCAGGCGGCCTTCCTGGCGGTTGCGCTCTGGTGGGCCCTGTTCACGGTGCCGCTCGCGCTCTTCGTGCCCGAGAGCCAGGGGCTCGGGCGGCGCTCACTGCGGGGGGCTGCCATCGGTGCCTTTCGCGAGCTGGGCCGGACCTTGCGGCAGATCCGCCAGCTCCCCAACACCTTCCTGTTCCTGCTGGCCTACTGGTTCTACATCGACGGCGTGGACACCATCGTCTTCATGGCCGTCAAGTACGGCCTCGATTTGGGCTTCGCGTCATCAAGCCTGATGCTGGCGCTGCTCATCACCCAATTCGTGGGCTTTCCGGCGGCGCTGCTGTTCGGGCGCCTCGGCGTCCGCTTTGGGCCCAAGCCTGCGATTCTGGTCGCCATCGGCGTCTATGTGCTGGTGGTGCTGGCGGCCACCCAAATGACCCGTGTGGAGCACTTCTATGCGCTGGCAGCCGCCATCGGCCTGGTGCAGGGGGGCATCCAGGCACTGAGCCGGGCGCTCTTCGCCGGGCTCATTCCGGCCGGGCAGACGGCGGAGCTGTTCGGTTTCTATAACATGGTAGGCAAGTTCGCGGCGGTGCTTGGGCCTTTCCTGGTGGGCACCACGGCGGCGCTCGCCGGTGACCCGCGCTTCTCGCTGCTGCCCATCCTGTGCCTGTTCCTCCTCGGCGCGGCACTCCTGTGGCGGGTGGACGTGGCGGCCGGTAAGCGGGATGCGGCAGCCGTGCCGGCGCCGCCGCGGGGGCCGCTCGCTGCGGGCTAGCCGCGCGGGTCGGTGCTGCGGCAGGCGATTCGGCATGGGTGGCTACGTCGTCAAGCGCCTGCTGCTGCTGGCGCCGGTGCTGCTCGGCGTCTCGCTGGTGGTGTTCGCGGTGATGGCGCTGGTGCCCGGAGATCCGGCGCTGGCCATCCTGGGTCCCTATGCGACGCCGGAGCGGCTTGCCGAGCTGCGGGCGGAGCTGCACCTGGATCAGCCCTGGTGGCGGCGCTGGCTTGGTTGGGTCGCCGGCATCCTGCAGGGTGAGATGGGTCGCTCGGTGTCGCTGGAGCGGCCGGTGGCGGCGGCCGTGCTGGAGCGCTTGGGGCCGACCCTGTTGCTGGCGGGGGCAGCCCTCGCCCTGGGAGCGGTGTTGGGGCTCGCGGCGGGTCTGTTGGCGGCGCTGCGCCATAACCGCATCACTGACCGGCTGGTGACCCTGACGGTGCTGCTCGGCATCTCCTTGCCGCCGTTTTGGCTCGGGCTGCTGCTGATTCTGCTGTTTGCCGTCTGGCTCGGCTGGCTGCCGGCGAGCGGTATGGTCACGCCCTGGCTTACGGGCACGGACCCCGGCACGGCCGCAGCCGCCGCGGATATCCTACGCAACCTTCTTCTGCCGAGCCTGAGCCTGGCGCTGGTTGCCGCCGGCGTCATCGGGCGCACTGGCCGCGGCCCCGCCCCGGAGGTGGTTCACGCGGGACACCACAGGCTGTGCCGGGCGCGCGGGCTCACGGAGCGGCGCATCCTGCTGGCGCACGCGCTGAAGGGCGTGCTGGCGAGGGTGATGCCGGTCATCGGCCTGCAGGCGGGCTTCGTGCTCGGCGGCGCGGTGTACATCGAGACCATCTTTCAGTGGCCAGGTCTGGGCCGGCTGCTGGTGGACGCCATCGCCGCTCGGGATCTCCTGCTGGTGCAGGGCGGGGTGATGGTGCTGGCGGCTGCCTATGTGCTGGTGAACCTGGCCACGGACCTGGCCCAGCATGCGCTGGACCCGCGCACGGCCGCCGCATGAGCGGCGCTGTCCAGGCAATGCCGAGCGGCCCGAATGTGCGCGCCGACGCGCTGCAGCGCCTGCGCCGGCATCCGGCGGCACTGACGGGCCTCGCACTCCTGGCGCTGATACTGCTGCCGGCGCTCGCGGCGCCGCTGCTGCCCCTGCCCGACCCGGCGCTGACCGACCCCGCCCGCCGCATGCTGCCCGCACTCTCGCCGGGCCATCCGCTGGGGACGGATCACCTCGGGCGCGATCTGCTCTCGCGGCTGCTGTGGGGCACGCGGGCC
>NZ_JAIFKJ010000412.1:7600-8116 GCF_019695415.1 Thiohalocapsa sp. | reverse complement strand
GATACCGCTTCATTGGGAATCCTGCCCAAAAATCGGATGGAGCCGGACCTGCTCAGACATTGGGGCGATCTGAAATATCTCGCATTTTCAGAGACTTACGCCGCTGAAAATGGCGGGCCGTCCTGGCCTGCACGAGAAACGCCAACAAATTGGCGTTCCTTAGGCGACAGCGCCTGCTGTGGCCGGTGCGCGAACGTGCGGGCGGCGTTGGTGCTGCGTGGTGCTATGCTGTCTTTATTGACAGTTGTCTCGTTGCGCATCCATGGCACCTGCCGGACCCGTCCAGTATGCGGCGCTTTGCAGCCGCCGCTGCTTCAGCTTTCTGTCCGCTGCCTCCCAGCCGCCGGAGCTGGTGCGCACCGCCGTCGGCCTCGGCCATCAGGCCCTGCCCATCGCCGACCTCCGTTCCCTGGCGGGGGTGGGCCCGCCCCACCCGCAACCCCCGGGCCATGGCCCTCCGCTCCCGACCGGCCACGCGCCCCCGCGTGCCGACCCCCCCCGGCCCGGCGCCGCGGG
>NZ_JAIFKJ010000412.1:1728-7590 GCF_019695415.1 Thiohalocapsa sp. | reverse complement strand
GCGCATGGCCTGAAGCTCCTGTTCGGCAGCGAGCCCCCGGTTGACGGCGGCCCGCGGCTGGTCGGGCTGGCGGCGGACCTGGCGGGCTATCGCAATCTCTCTCGGCTGATCTCCCGGGCTCGCCGCCGCGCTCCCACGGGCCAATGGCGACTGCTGCCCGAGGACCTGGACGCCGGCCTCGACGGCTGCCTCATCCTCTGGCTGCCGGACCCGGACGCCCCGGCAGGCAGCCAGGACGAATGGGGGCACCGCCTGGCGGCCCGGTTTGCCGGCCGCTGCTGGATCGGTGTCGCCATGCATCGCACCGGTGACGATGCCGCCAGGCTTCGGCGGCTGCGGCAGCTTGGTGTGTGCACCGGACTGCCGCTCACAGCCCTGGGCGGAGTGCTGATGCATGTGCCGGAGCGCCGTGCGCTGCTGGACGTGATGGCCGCCATTCGCGAGGGCACCACGGTGGCTGAGGGTGCCGCCGAGCGACAGAACCGCGAGCAGTACCTGCGTCCGCTGGATGTACTCGCCCGCTTCTACCCCCAAGACCTGCTCGCGGAGACCACCCGCATCGCCGCGCGCTGCGGCTTCACGCTGGATGCGGTGCGCTACGAATACCCGCAGGAGCTGGTGCCCGCCGGGGAGACGCCGAGCTCGCATCTGCGCAAGCTGACGGAGCAGGGCGCAGCGAAGCGCTTCCC
Organism: Thiohalocapsa sp.; assembly: GCF_019695415.1. Classification (GTDB taxonomy): domain Bacteria; phylum Pseudomonadota; class Gammaproteobacteria; order Chromatiales; family Chromatiaceae; genus Thiohalocapsa. Next base: position 6,901 of record NZ_JAIFKJ010000412.1, on the reverse strand, counting down.
CGGCGGCGTGCCGGACAAGGTCCGGCGGCAGATCGAGCACGAGCTCGATCTCATCGAAGAGCTGGCCTATGCGCCCTTCTTTCTTACGGTGCACGACATCGTGCGCTTCGCCCGCAGCCGCGGGATTCTGTGCCAGGGCCGGGGCTCGGCGGCCAACTCGGCGGTTTGTTATTGCTTGGGGATCACCGAGGTGGACCCGGCGCGCATGGACATGCTGTTCGAGCGCTTCGTCTCCCGCGAGCGCAACGAGCCGCCGGATATCGATGTGGACTTCGAGCACCACCGCCGGGAGGAGGTCATCCAATACGTCTATGCCAAGTACGGCCGCGACCGCGCAGCGCTTGCCGCCACTGTGATCTCCTACCGGCCCAAGAGCGCCGTGCGCGACGTGGGCAAGGCACTCGGCTTTTCTCAGGATCAGACCGACCGGCTCGCGCGCAACATCAACTGGTGGGACGGCCAGCAGGTGCCGCCGGAGCGCCTGCGCGAGGTCGGCCTCGACCCCTTCAACCCGCAGATCTTGATGCTCATGCGCTTGGTGCACGAGCTGGTGGGCATGCCCCGCCACCTGTCCCAGCACGTGGGCGGCTTCGTCATCGCCCGCCGGCGCCTGGACGAGCTGGTGCCCATCGAGAACGCGGCCATGGACGGACGCAGCGTCATCCAATGGGACAAGGACGACCTGCATGCCCTGGGCCTGCTCAAGGTGGACTGCCTGGCGCTCGGCATGCTGAGCGCCATTCGCCGGGCGCTGGACCTGGTGAATGCCTATCGGGGCAGTGCGCTCACGGTGGCGGATATCCCTGTCGAAGACCCGGACGTCTACGCGATGATCCAGCGCGGCGAGACCACCGGCGTGTTCCAGATCGAGTCCCGCGCGCAGATGGCCATGCTGCCGCGCCTCAAACCCGCCTGCTTCTACGACCTGGTCATCGAGGTCGCCATCGTGCGGCCTGGGCCCATCCAGGGCGACATGGTGCATCCGTATCTGCGGCGCCGGCAGGGGCTGGAGCCCGTGACCTATCCCTCACCGGCGGTGGAGGCGGTGCTCGGGCGCACGCTCGGCGTGCCCATCTTCCAAGAGCAGGTGATTCAGGTGGCCATGGTGGCGGCGGGCTTCGATGCTGGAGAGGCAGATCAGGTGCGCCGCTCCATGGCCGCCTGGCGCCGCCGCGGCGGGTTGGCGCATATTCGCGGCCGGCTCATCGATGGCATGGCGCAGCGCGGTTATTCGCGCGAGTTCGCCGAGCAGATCTACAAGCAGATTCTGGGCTTCGGCGAGTACGGCTTCCCGGAATCCCACGCCGCGAGCTTCGCACTCTTGGTGTACGTGTCCGCCTGGCTCAAGCATCACGAGCCGGCGGCCTTCTTCGCGGCGCTGATCAACAGCCAGCCCATGGGCTTCTACGCCCCGGCGCAGCTGGTGCGCGAGGCGCGCCGGCAGGGCGTGGAGGTGCGGGCAGTGGACGTGCGCCACAGCCACTGGGACTGCACCCTGGAGCCGCGCACGCCCCAGTTTGCGCAATCAAGCAGCGGCCAGCCGGCGCTCAGGCTGGGTCTCCGGCTGGTGAAGGGCCTCACCCAGGCCGGCGCCGGGCGGCTGGTGGCCACCCGCGCCGAGCCCGGTTGGCAGACGCTCGACGAGCTGCGCGAGCTGGCCCGGCTGGACAAGCGCGATCTCAAGGCCCTGGCCGGTGCGGATGCGCTGGCTGGTCTTGCCGGGAATCGGCATCAGGCGGGCTGGCGGGTGGCACGGCAGAGTCTTGGTCCGGGGACGCTGGGCCCACGGGCGGGCGCGCAGGCCAGCCTGCCGCTGCCGCCGCCCCCTGAGCCGGCCCTGCCGCTGCTGCCGAAGCCCACCGAAGGCCGCGATATCGTCGCCGACTATGCGAGTCTGGGCTTGAGCCTGCGCCGGCATCCGCTGGCCCTGCTGCGGGCGCGCCTCACGGAGCTCGGGCTTGCCAATGCTGACGACGTGCACAGCACCGAGCCCGGGGCCACTATCAGCACCGCCGGCCTCGTCATCAACCGCCAGCGCCCGGCGTCGGCCAATAACGTCACCTTCGTCACCCTGGAGGACGAGACCGGCCAGGTGAACCTCGTTGTCTGGAAGCGGCTCGCCGAGCGCCAGAGGCGCACCCTCATCGGCGCCCGGCTCATGGGTGTGCGGGGCGAGATCCAACGCGAGGCGGGCGTGACGCACCTGGTCGCCAAGGAGCTCATGGACTACTCGCACTTGCTGGGCGGCCTGGTGGTGACGTCGCGGGACTTCCACTGACGGGGTGCCGGCAACATCCGGGCTGGGGCGCAGCGCGCTCAGCTTCCCTGTACTTTGCGCGCCCTCGCAGTGCCCGCTTCGGCTACCATCCGCAGTCCTTGCCGCCAGCCGAGCCCATCTGCCAATGCCGTGAAGACCGCCAGCATCGCCTACCGAGTCGTGGATTTTCTGCGTCGGTGGCCGCCTTTCCAGTACTTCGACGAGGACGAGTTGTTCGCGCTGGTGAGTGCCGGGCGGGTCGTTTTCCATGAGCGCGACGAGCTGGTGTTCACGCAGGGCCGCCAGCGCAAGGCGTATGTCTTCGTGATTCAGCAGGGGGCGGTGCGGCTCTGCGAGCAGCGTGAGGACGGCACCGAGGTGCTGCGTGACGTGCGCGGTGAGGGCGATCTGCTCGGCATTGGGCGCTATCTCGGCTTCGGCGAGCACGTCTACACCGCCCGCACCGAGACCGATGTCATTCTCTACGCATTGCCGGCGGAGCCCTTTTGGGACACCGTGAAGCGCCACCCGCGGGCGAGCCGCTTTCTCGCGACCTATTTCTCGGTGGCCATCCTGCCGCCGGCGCTGGAAATGAGCGAGGAGCGCAGCGATGAGCTGCGCATCGGGCGCCGGCCGGTGGACTGGATGGCGCGTCCGGTGGACCAACCTGCACGCCCGCTGACCTGCCTGCCGGAGGCGCCTGCGTGCGAGGTGGCTCGACTGCTTGCCGAGTGGGACGCCGCTGCCGCTGTGGTCATCGACACTCAGGGCGCGCCCCTGGGCGTGGTCACCCCGCGGACGTTGAGCGACGAGGTGGCGAGCGGACGGCAGCCCCCCGAGACACCGGCGCAGGTGCTGATGCGGCGCGTGTATGCCGTTGCTGCCCCTGGGCTTCCCGCGGGGGACTACCTCGCGTGCATGCTGAACCAGCAGACCGACCACCTTGTGCTGACGGCCAACGGGCGCTTGGACGGTCCCTTTGCAGGGATGCTGACGCGGCGCGACCTGACCCGCGTGGAGGGCGCCGCACCGCTGGCGCTGATCGAGGACATGGCGCGCGTGCCGCGCATCTCCGAGCTCGCCGCCTTGCGGATGCAGGCGGAAGCCGTGCTCGCCGGTGGGCTCACCGGTCCGGATGCCACGCGTTGGCTTGCGCCCATCGCCGGGGCCTTTAACGCCGCGGTGCTGCGCCGGGCGGTGACCTTGGTGGAAGGCGCGTTGGCGGCGCAGGGGCTTGCATCGCCGGAGCTGGACCATTGCTGGGTGTTCTTCGGCTCCGCGGCGCGCAATGAGCTCTTCACCCGCCACGACCTCGACGTCGGCTTGATCTACGACGACCCGGACCCGGAGCACGCCCGCAAGGCCAGGGCCTACTTCCTGGAGCTCGGGCGGCGTGTCAGTGCGGCGCTTGCGGCCTGCGGCTTCGTCACCAGCGCAAAGGCCATCAGCCCCGGGCATCCGAGCGCCTGCCGCTCCGTGCGGGAGTGGGAGATGGCCTTCAGCGACTGGATTACCCAGCCCATCGAGAGCTGCGTGTACCGCGCGACCTCCATGTTCGACCTGCGGCCGGTGCACGGCGACTGCCGCTTGGTGGAACGATTGGAGCGCCACATCGAGGGCGAGGAGGCTCGCAGCCCACACTTCGTCCCGCTGCTGCTGGAAGATTCCATGGCGAATCTGCCACCGCTCACCTTCTTCCGCGGCCTAGTGGTCGACGACGAGGGCGACTATAAAGAGGTGCTCGACCTGCAGCGGGCGACCCTGCAGCCCGTCGTGGACATCGCCCGCGCGCTGGCGCTGGACAGCGGCCGCCAAGCCCCCACCACCCTCGACCGGCTGCAGGTGCTGAGCCCGGAGGACGATGAGGCCGCGCTGTTGATCGGGGAGACGGCAGCCGCCTTTCGCAACGCCTTGTACCATCGTGCACGCACCGGGCTGACCACCGGCACGGACGGCAGCCGGGTGGAGCCTGCGAAGCTGACCCGGTTGGAGCAGAATCTGCTCAAATCCGGCTTCCGCACGGTCCTGCGGCTGATGGAGTACACCGGCCGGCGCTATGGGCTGATGCCGCGGCGTTAAGGAAGCGCCGCTGCAGAGCTGCCGTCCCTGGTGCGATCGAGGCGTCGGCTCCCAGGCTCAACGCCAGATTTCCCTACCGATGACAGAACGGAGAGCGGTATGTCCCCGTTGTCGCAGGCGTTGTCCGCCTATCAGGCGGCCTTTACCGGCAGCTGGCCCGATGTCGCCGCACCGGAAGATGTGCGTTTCGTGGTGCTGGACTGCGAGACCACCGGGCTCGACCCGCGGCGGGATCGTATCGTCAGCATCGGCGCCATTGCCGTGACCGGCGGCGAAATCGATCTCGGTGACACCTTCGAGGCCCTGCTGCGGGTGCTGCACAACACTGCCGCCACCCTGGTGCACGGCATCACGCGGGACGAGACTCGCGAAGGCATCGGCGAGGACGAGGCGTTGGCCGGGCTGCTGGACTATCTGCGCGACGGCATCATCGTTGGCCACCACATCGGCCATGACTTGGCCATGATCGACGCAGCCCTTGCGCGCCACCAGGCGCCAGGTCTGCTGAACCGCCGCCTCGACACCGGCGCACTGGCACTGTTACTGGAAGCGGATGGCGCCTTTGCCGGTCAGCCGCCGCTCGAGGATCTGTCCCTGGACGGCCTATGCCGGCGCTTCGATGTCGCGCCCTACGACCGGCACACCGCGCCGGGCGATGCCTTCCTCACCGCGCAGATCTTCCTGCGGCTGCTGCGACTGCGGGCGAACCACGGCCGGCCTACATTGTCGGCGCTGGTGGTGCATCCACACCCGCACTGCGGCCGCGCCCGCCTGCCCCCAGCGTCATACACGACGGCCCGCGTCCGCCACCCCCCAACCTCAACATTCCCCCTCTCA
>NZ_JAIFKJ010000412.1:0-1718 GCF_019695415.1 Thiohalocapsa sp. | reverse complement strand
CCCGGGTGGGCGTGGGGGGGGGCTTGGGTGGTGCGGCCTACGGCGGGCACACCGCGCCGGGGGTGGGCCTCCTCACCGGGGGGATCTGCCTGGGGCGGTGGCGACTGGCGGCGAAGCACGGCCGGCAGACATTGGCGGCGCTGGTGGAGAAGCCACCCCAGGCGTGACGCGACGCCCGCATCACCAGAGCGTATGCAACGACGGACCCGGCCCTCAAACTTCAAACTTCAAACTTCAAACTTCAAACTTCAAACTTCACACTTCGTTCAATGCGCACCTTTTCCTGTCAGTTCTGTGGCCAACCTGTCTATTACGAGAATTTTCAGTGCACCCATTGCGGTGCGGCGCTCGGCTTCCTGCCGGACCGGCTGCGGCTGTCTGCGCTGGAACAGGGCAGCGACGGGCTCTGGCGAGTGCCGATGCCGCAGCCGGCAGCCGCTGAGCGATCGGTGGCGCCGCTGCTCTTCGCGCGCTGGTTCGGCAAGCGACCGGCTCCGGCTGCCACACCCAGTGTCAACAACCCGCCTGCGCCACAGGCCTACCGCAAGTGTGGCAATTACGAGCAGCACAACGTCTGCAACTGGATGGTGCCCGCAGACAGCAACGAAGCGTTCTGTGCTGCCTGCCGGCCGAACCAGACCATCCCCAATCTCGCCAGGCCCGGCAACCTCGACAAATGGGCTCGCATCGAGCGCAGCAAGCGCCGACTGGCCTATGGGCTGCTCCGGCTCGGCCTGCCCGTGCACACCAAGGCAGAGGACCCGGCAGGCGGGCTCGGCTTCGCGTTTCTGTCGACGCTGGATGCGAGTCCGGGCCAGCCCGTCATGACGGGCCACGCGAATGGGCTCATCACCATTAACATCGACGAGGCGGACGCGGCGGCACGCGAGCGCATGCGGCTCGACATGGATGAGAAGTACCGCACCCTGCTGGGCCACTTCCGGCACGAGATCGGCCACTATTACTGGGACCTGCTCATCCGCGAAGGCGGCCGGCTGGACGGCTTCCGTCACCTGTTCGGCGACGAGCGGCTGGACTATGGCCAGGCGCTGGATGCGCATTATTTCAACGGCCCGCCCGTGGGTTGGCAGGACCGCTTCGTCAGCGCCTATGCGGCGGCACACCCTTGGGAGGACTGGTCCGAGACCTTCGCCCACTACCTGCATATCGTCGACACGCTGGAGACCAGCGAGCACTTTGGCGTACAGATCGAGCGCCGGCTACCGGACGGGACCGTCCACCGCTCCGATCCGGACTTCGACCCCTACACCATCGACGACTTCCAGCCGATCATCGACAACTGGCTGCCGCTCACCTTCGCGCTCAACAGCCTCAGCCGCAGCATGGGGCAGCCGGACATGTATCCCTTCGTGCTGTCCGGACCGGTGATCGACAAGCTCGGCTATGTGCACCGGGTGGTGCGGGAGAGCCGGGTGCGGGACTGAGCCGGGCCTGGTGGGAGCGGCCTCTGGCCGCGACGCGACGGCCGGGGTCAGCCGGCGCCGCCGGCCGCGTCGCGACCGCCCACCCGCATGGTCTCTGCGCTGCGCCCGAACCGCGCGCGCCAGGCGGACCCGAGATCCGGCGTATAGCCATCCCCCAGGCCCTGACTAAGCGCCCAGTGCAGCGCGCCCCCGACCAGCCAGTAGTGGTCGTCGGCGACGCCATAGCCGCGGTGCCGCGCGCCGACGTCCCGGGTGTTCGCACACACCGCCCCC
>NZ_JAIFKJ010000387.1 GCF_019695415.1 Thiohalocapsa sp. | reverse complement strand
AAGACGTCAGACGAGTTGCGCAGGTGTCTCGTGGGCTCGGAGATGTGTAGAAGTGACAGGGGTGGCACTGGCCCGACTTCGCTCGCGTCGCCGTGGTCCTCGCCGCGGTGGCGGCGGCCGGCGCGCTGGGCACCCTGCTCCTGCGCATCGCAAGGCCCCAGCGCGCTCGGCCACGGGCACCCGCCCACCTACGCTCGCCCGCGGAGGGCCAGGCCATGAGCGGGGGGCCGGCAGAGCACGAGGAGTTCCCCACCCGGGCGCCGGACCCGGTGCTGCGGCTGCTGCACCGCATCCTGCGGCTGGCCACCTATGTGCTGGCCATCGCCATGGTGGTGGTGATCATCGAGGGCGTCGCGAGCGTCATCCATGCGCTGTACCTGACCATGTCCCGGCCGCCTTACTTCATGGTGCCGGACATCGTGAAGCTGTTCGGCGTCTTCCTCGCCGTGCTCATCGCCTATGAGATCTTCGCCAATATCACGCTCTACCTGCGCACGGACGTCTTTCCGGTGAAGCTGGTCGTGGCCACCGCTGTGATGGCCATCGCGCGGAAGGTCATCATCCTCGACATGGAAGACTACACAGCGCTGGACCTGGTGGGGATCGGCGCCGTGGTGCTGGCGCTCGGCATCGCCTACTGGCTCATCTCCCAAGCGGATGCCTCTGGTGACAAGACACACTGGCAGCCGGACGGAGAGGCGTGGGGGCACGCCAACCTACGCATCACAAGCCACTGGCCAGCCGTCCGGCGCACGCGCCGGCGGCGGGCACGGCGGCACTGCTGCTTGGGCGGGGGCTGATGACAGCGGGGGAGAGCGTCCGCAGTGACACCGCGACAGCCGACTCAGACGCCGCGGTGACGGCTTCCGAGTCGGGCGTCGACTCGGCAGCCGGGTCGGCGTCGGAAAGCCGGCCGACGCTGTCGCGGGAGGTCATCGAAGACGGCAGCGCGGTGCGCCTATTCCATGCCCGCGGCGACCTGGTGGAGGTGGAGGTCGTCTACCCGGTGCTGCCCGACGATGGGTCTGGCGACGACGCAGCAGTCACGCAGGCCAACGCCGCCATCGCCGCGGCCTTCGGCGAAGCGGCCGAGGACTTCCTGACGCAATACGACGAGGTGCTAAGCGACAACGGCGGCGAGCACATCGGCAATCCCTGGTCCTTCTCCTTGGGCTACCAGGGCGTGTATGTCACCGACACGCTCGTGGCCGTCGACGGCGGCGGCTACATGTACACCGGCGGAGCCCATGGCGGCGCTCTCTACCTGCCGCTGGTACTGGAGCGCCGCAGCGGCGCGCGCCTCAAGCCTGCGGACCTGTTTCGCCCGGACAGCGACTGGCTCGAGCTGCTCGCCCGCCACAGCCGGTCGGCGCTTGCGGACCAGGAGCCCTTCCGCAGCGAGCCCAACCTATTGACGGACGAGTGGTTCCAAGAGGGCACGGCGCCCGTAAAGGACAACTACGGCCTGCTGCTGCCGACGGCCGAAGGTCTGCGCGTCGCCTTCAGCCACTATCAGATCGGGCCCTACGCCATCGGCGACTTCCACGTCACGGTGCCCTATGCGGCGCTGCGCGATGTGCTGAGCCCGGCCCTGTTCCCGACCAAGACGTCGAGCGATTGATGACCACTCCGGCAGAAACGGGCTAGCGCCGAGCCGGTCCCAGTAGAGGAGATGTCGAGCTCTTCGCCATCCTGGCCAAACATCGGACGGAACCGGAAAACGAGGTTTCCCGCGCAGTAAGCGCCAATAGATCGGCGCTTTCCTGGGCAACCCAACCACCCATCACCCGTGCCACAACCCGCAACACAGAGACCCTGGAGGAAATCCGATGCTGAATTGGGACGACCCCCTCGCCAACGTCACCACCCGGCCCCACAACGCGCCGCACTCGATGCCGGCGAGTGATGCCGCTTTCGGCGACAACGCTGGCGAGCAAGACTTCCCGCTCCGTGGGGGCGCCGAAGACAGCGACCTGTTGCATGCCGAGGCCCGCACCGACACGGGCCCAGCGCCACGCCCGGGCGACGGCATCGTCGGCAACGAGGCCCTGATGCGCAGTGCGGGCGCCGCGCCCGTGGTGGACCCGAACCCGCTGCCGCCCCAGCGCTCGCTGCTTGACGAGGCGGCGGCACCACACACCGACTCCGACACCGGCGCCCAGGGCGGCGCCACGGGCCTCGAGAGCCTGGAGATGGGCGCCGGCCGCCTGCGCGTGGACGACAAGCGCATCATCAACTGCCACGCGGACCTGAACCAGCTGGTGCCCTTCAAGTACGACTGGGCCTGGCAGAAGTACCTCGACGGCTGCGCCAACCACTGGATGCCGCAGGAAATCAACATGAACGCGGACATCGCGCTGTGGAAGGACCCGCAGGGCCTCACCGAGGACGAGCGCACCATCATCAAGCGCAACCTGGGCTTCTTCTCGACCGCGGACTCCCTGGTGGCCAACAACCTGGTGCTGGCCGTCTACCGCCACATCACCAACCCCGAATGTCGCCAATACCTGCTGCGTCAGGCCTTCGAGGAGGCCCTGCACACCCATGCGTATCAATACGTGGTGGAGAGCCTGGGCCTGGATGAGGGCGAGATCTTCAACATGTACCGGGAGCTGCCCGCGGTGGCCCGCAAGGCCGAATGGGCCTTGCCCTATACCCAGTACCTGGCAGACCCGAACTTCCACACCGGCACGCCGGAGAACGACCAGCGCCTGCTGCGCGAGCTGGTCGCCTTCTACGTGATCTTCGAAGGCATCTTCTTCTACGTCGGCTTCGTGCAGGTGCTCTCCATGGGCCGGCGCAACAAGATGACCGGCACCGCCGAGCAGTTCCAGTACATCCT
>NZ_JAIFKJ010000357.1 GCF_019695415.1 Thiohalocapsa sp. | reverse complement strand
AGACGATGGCCTGGTCCTTCATGGCCAGCATGTGCTCTTCGGTGATGATGTCCTTGTTGCCGGTGGCGGTGACGAAGATGTCGGCCTCGCCGACGACGTCATCGAGCCGCACGACCCGATAGCCTTCCATCGCCGCCTGCAGGGCGCAGATGGGGTCGACCTCGGTCACCCAGACGTTGGCGCCCAGGCCGCGCAGCGAGGCGGCCGAGCCCTTGCCGACGTCGCCGTAGCCGCAGACCACGGCGACCTTGCCGGCGATCATCACGTCGGTGGCGCGCTTGATGCCGTCCACCAGGGACTCGCGGCAGCCGTAGAGGTTGTCGAACTTGGACTTGGTCACCGAGTCGTTGACGTTCATGGCCGGGAACAGCAGCGTGCCCGCCTTGTGCATCTCGTAGAGGCGATGCACGCCGGTGGTGGTCTCCTCGGTGACGCCCTTGATGCCCTCGGCGGTGCGGTGCCAGTGGCGGTTGTCGCGCTCGAAGGTGCGGTTCAGCACGCCCAGGACGGCCGTCCACTCCTCGTTGTCGTCGGCGGTGGCCTGGGGCACGGAGCCGGCCTTCTCGTACTCAACGCCCTTGTGCACCAGCAGCGTCGCGTCGCCGCCGTCATCCAGAATCATGTTCGGGCCGCCGCCGTCGGGCCAGTTCAGCACCTGCTCGGTGCACCACCAGTACTCCTCAAGCGTCTCGCCCTTCCAGGCGTAGACCGGGATGCCGCGGGCGGCAATCGCAGCAGCCGCGTGGTCCTGCGTCGAGAAGATGTTGCAGGAGGCCCAGCGGACCTCGGCGCCGAGCTCCACCAGGGTCTCGATCAGCACCGCGGTCTGGATGGTCATGTGCAGGCTGCCGGTGATGCGCGCCCCTTTGAGCGGCTTGCTCGGGCCGTACTTCTCGCGGATGGCCATCAGGCCGGGCATCTCGGTCTCGGCGATGTCCATCTCCTTGCGCCCGAAGTCGGCAAGGGAGATGTCGGCGACCTTGTAGTCGTTGAGCTCACTCATGGTATTCAGCTCCTGAAGTCACGTGAGTGAGCGCCGTTGGAAACGATGAACGCCCGCCCGAGCCTGGCAGGGCGTCAGCCCTGTTGCAGCGCTCCTCGGAACGAGGCTTGGATGTTGGGCGATGCGGTCGGGTTGTCCTCATGCGCACGGCAGTTGAGGGCAGTTCCGGGCGTCGGCTATACAGGCCGCTTGCGCGGCGGGGATGCGCCGGATTGGCGCGGTCGATGGCGGTAACGTTCCGAGTCGGCTACGGTGGCTTGCCGGATTCGGGCGTCTACCCTAAGGGCCCCATTCTAACGCGATCGGTCCAGTGCCTGTCCAGCCGCCGGCGTCGCGGCGCCCCATGTGCCGGGTGCCGCGCGTCACCGCCGCCGCAGCACGATGGCAACGCCGCCGAGCGTCGCTGCGGCGGCCAGCGTCAGCCGCAGCGTCAGCGGCTCCGCCAGGAGCAGCACGCCGCCGGCCGCAGCGATGACTGGCACCGAGAGCTGCACGGTGGCGGCGCTGGTGGCCCTGAGGCCGGGCAGCGCCGCGTACCAGATGGCGTAACCGAGCCCGGAGGCGACGGCGCCAGAAGCCACTGCCAGTGCGATGCCGCTCCAGGACGCCTCCACGCCGTTCAGAAACGCGAGCGACAGTATCAGCGCCGGCGGAACGGCATACAGGAAATTGCTCGCGGTGGCCGCCAGCGGACGCGCCACACCCTTGCCGCGCAATGAGTAGGCGCCCCAGGCGATGCCCGCAACCGCCATCAGCACTGCACCGCGCGGATCGGGTGCCGTGAGACCGGGCGCCACCAGATAGACCAAGCCCGCCACCGCCAGCGCTAGGCCGAGCCAGGACAGCGGCGGGAACTGCTCTCCACGACCCAGTGCCACCGCGAACATGGTGAGCTGCACGGCACCGAACAGGATCAACGCCCCGGTGCCCGCGTCGAGTGACAGATAAGCGAACGAGAAGCAGGCCATGTAGATAAAGAGCGCCGCCACAGAGCGCCAGTCCGCCCGCGGGGGTCCGGCACGCCGCCACTGCGGCCAGGCGAGCAGTGCCAGCATCAACGCGCCGGAGAGCATACGAATCGTCGTGAAGCTTGCGGCGTCGATGGCCCCGTCGCGCAGCGCGAGGCGGCACAGCACGGAATTTGCCGCGAAGGCCAGCATGGCCACTGCGGTCAGGCTGGCGGTGCGTGAGATGACCCTGGAGAGTGCTGGCATTGGGAAAGGCTTCTCGCGATCCGGCAAGGCGGTCGTGCCGTTGCCCTTTCTGGAGCGTCCAGGAGTTCAGCCCGTCGTGTTTGAACGGTCAAGTACCTCGTTTCGCAAATGCGCGGGTGCGTGGTCCATCCGAATGCTGCATGCCGCGCTGGCGTAGGCGGTAAGGCCGCGAGCGATGCCTTGACGGCTGAAAGTGACTCAGACATACTGTGGCGCTTCACGCGCCCGTAGCTCAGCTGGATAGAGTACCTGGCTACGAACCAGGTGGTCGGAGGTTCGAATCCTTCCGGGCGCGCCAAACACAACAAGGGCTTAGAGGTTCCCCTCTGAGCCCTTTTTCTTTGGGCCACCGACGAGCAGCCAGCGGCCGTAAGCTCGGCCGCTGCGGCAGTGATTGGCCCTCGGCGGGGCTTGGAAGCCAGCTACCCGGAGCGAGAGTCCTACAAGTGCGGCTATCTGCCAAAGGACGATGGCACGGAGGTGAGGGTTGAGCGGCACGTGGCGGCTCTGCTGTTCCGGGCTGTTCTGGACTTCGTCACCCGAATACCGCTGCTCGGCTTCATCGCCTGGCTCGCCGTGCGCTTGGGCTGGCCCTTCGTCAAGCACAACGGCGAAACGGGAGGCGGCAAGCCGC
>NZ_JAIFKJ010000369.1 GCF_019695415.1 Thiohalocapsa sp. | reverse complement strand
TCACCCGGCGCAGGTTGGTCTCCGAGCTCCCGAAGCTGGTGTAGAGCACGTCGGTGTAGATGGACCAAGGCCCCCTGCGAGCTTCTCCCATGGCCATGAAGGCCATGTCCAGCTTGTCCAGGTAGTCGCTCGGGCCGACGTCGGTGCTGATGCTGACCGGGCCCAGCTCATCGCCGGTCGCCCCTCGCAGGCTCGGGATGCTGACGTCGGCGCTTGCATCGACCGCAGGGAACCAGAGGTAGGGCACGACGTGGAACTGCCAGCGCTGGGCCTCGCTGGCCGCGGCACTTGTGTCGGCGACCGCCGTGCAAAGGGCTGCGGCGAGCAGCACCGCGGCGGACGAATGGCGCACGAGATCGGGCATCGGTTGCTCCAGCATGCGGGTCGAAATGAATCGTTCGCCAACGGTGTGTCGCGCGCGTGCTCCGCACCCTTCGCAGGTCGGATCGCGCGTCCGCTTCTTGGCCAGGACGGCTAGTCACCGGCGTCTACTTGGGACGCTCCGGCTGCGGAATACCCGAAGGCGATTGCTGAAAAGTTAGCCGAGGAATCTCGGCATGAATTGATCATTCGCGACAACTTTGACGCCAGCGCCTGACGCTCGGCATCGGGGTCGCCTGAATCGGTGCCGGCGATTCGGACGATCGCTCAGGTCGGCGCGTGATTGGACCGCCACGCGGTGGCGGTGGTACCGGACCAGCGGCGGAAGGCATGACCGAAGGCGGCGGAATCGCTGTAGCCCAACCTGCGGGCGATCTCGATGGTGGGCAGGCCCGTGTCGCGCAGCAGGTGGCGTGCGATCTCGTAGCGCGTTGTGGTCAGCAGGGCATCGAAGGATGTACCCTCCGATCGCAGGCGCCGATTCAAGGTCCGGGGATGGATGGCGAAGAGCCGGGCCAGGCCTTCGCGATGGGTGGCATCCAGATCGCCGGTGGTGAAGAGTTGCCGGAGCACGCGCTGTACCTTGTCGGCCAGCCGGCTGCCACTCCGGCTGTCGAGAGACTCCAGCTGGCGCATCGCCTCGGCGTAGGCCACCGGATCCGCTGCCGGCAGCGGGCGCTTCAGGTCCGCGGCGGGGAAGACGACGGCGGCCTGCTGCGCCTGGAATCGCAGTGGTGCGCGAAATCACTGCCGGTAGGGTGCCAGCTGTTCGGGGGCGTCCCTGAACAGGCGTACTTCCGTAGCCTGCCAGCCGTCGCCCGCAAGCTCGCCGACGATGTTGTTGCACACTGCCAGTGCGCAGTCGTAGACCTGCTGCGTTCCGGGCACGTCTGCACAGTAGATGCTGTAGCCGAATAGGGCATTGCCCCCGCGCACCCAGAGTGCTGGCACCGCCCCGCGGTCGTGCAGATGCAGGTGCAGGATCAACGCCCGCAGCGCGGTCTCGACGTCGGGCGCGAAGCGCGCCGGATGCCCGAGCACGCCCAGCACGTCGAGCCCGAGCCGACGGCCTAGGGCCAGCCCGATGGTGGTGCAGCCGCTGTCCGCCGCGGCCTGCGCGAGCAGCCGGCCCGCGGCGCTGAAGGCAATGCTGTTGTCCTCATCCGCGAAGAGCGTAGGCTCAACGCCCGCCGCACGGAGCGTGGCAGCGGACTCCACGCCGTACTCTGCGAGCAGCTTTGGTAGGTCGAGCAGCGGCGCCATGCGCACGGTCCCCTCGGCCACTAGGGGTTGTGTCCGCGGCGTGCCGGCGATGCTTGACGCGTCTGCCTGCGAGGCGATTCGCCGGACGCTTTGTGGATCGCGTGCTGATTTTTGCGACGACAAGGCCAAGAAATCAGAGTCTCGGGAGGGGCTGGTAGCGGCAGGCGGACTTCAGCGTGGTGCGGAGATCGCCGCAACGCCACCGGGCGTGCCAAACTCAGTCGCGAGGCCTAGCGTAATGGCCTCGTCGGCACTGAGCCAGTCCACCCTGTCTGGCGCCGTGGCCGCTGCGCGCTCGGCAACCGCCTCGGCCTGCTGGATGCCGAGGCCGAGCAGATAGCCGGTCTGCCGAACCACGGCGCCGCGCGTGCCGCCGGCGCCGCGCATCAGCGGCAGGTGCTGCAGGCCGAGGCGAGCTTGCGGGGCAATGAACCGCAGCACGCCGCCGGCGAAGGCCTGGAGACAGGCCAGGGCACAGTCGCCTGTGACCGCGGTGTTGAGGCCGCGGTCGCGGATCCAGCGGCCGAGCTTTTCCGCCTCGGCGAGGTCGGCGCCGTTGGCTTCTATCACGAGCCCGGTGGCGCCCACGGCGCGTACGATGTCCATCACCGCCGCGGCCCAGCCGGCGCCGATGTCGCCGCTGACCACAGTCCAGTGCGTGCGTCGCTGCCCGGGCAGCGACTCGTCCTCGCGGCAGTGGAGGCCGATGGCACTGATGGCCTCGCGGGAGCCCGTCAGGTAGACCCGGAGCTCATGGTCGCCGACGCTGATGCTGGCCTCATCGCCTTCCTTGAGGGCCGCGACGGCGTGCTCGGTGAGGCGGACCCGCTGCCCTGGGGATTGCTCGCCGATGGCGACGAGCCTGCCGTCGACTGACACGCGCACCTCGCCCCAGGGCACCCGCACTGTGCGCTGCCGGGCGAGTCGGCCGATGATCAGCTCAGGCTTGCACGCGTCGCCGTAGCGCACCAGCACGCGTAAGCCGCCGGGGTCTGGCGCGGAGCGGGCGCCGCGGGGGTCCGGGGCCCACTCCGCTAGAGCAGGCACAGCCAAAAATACAAGCAGGTAGACCAGCGAGGCGTTGAGGACGCGCCTCCTGGTGTCGCCACGGGCTTGCCGTGGCTTTGGGCTGGGTCGGTTCAGTGGCATAGCGGCTTGGCCGGCCGCGGCCCATGCACTGTCACCCAGCGCGGGATGTCCGGGCGCAAAGGGCGACTGTTACGTACGACAGGCCGAGCGGGCGGAAGCGGCGGCGCGCGGGCTGTGTTGCCGAAACGTCAGCAAGCGGCGCGCAGCGCAGACGCGACGCCGCGGGGTACGGATGCTGCGTTGGGCATCAGGATGCCGGACGAGTGGCGCTCAGTCGCGATTCAATGGGCCGCGGGCTCCCGTTGTGGCGGCAAACGTCGCTTCAGGAACCGTTGCCGGCGGCCAGAGCCGATTGTGTGGCCACACCGCCGGGAGCTGCAGGGGCCTCATTGGCGGCTATGCGGACCTCGCCCACCGGAGAGATGCGTGCAACCCGCTCGGTGGTGGTGTCGGTGTTGCGATGCGCTGCAGGCTCAAGAATCAGCAGCGAGGCCATGCCGACCAAGAGACCGACGGCGACGAGCTGGATGCTGGTGGCTTCGAAATCGAGCTGCACAAGGCCGCTACGCAGGCTGTGCAGGTGCGTCAAGGGGGAGCGTCTGGACCGGGTGGTGGTGGCGTCGGTCATTGTGATTGTCATCCTCCGCAAGGCGGTGTTGTCGTCGGTTATTGTGTTGCTGCGACTGCGTGTAGGGCCGCGCACTTAGATTCAAGCACGCCGCAATGACATTGCGCAAGTTCTGGGCGATTCCATCCGGTATCGCTGAAAATGGCGGGACGTCCTGGCCCGCATAGGAAGCGCCAACAAATCGGCCTTTCTCTAGTCGGCCGCGGTCAGCGTCGGCAAATAGTCGAGACAGCCGCGCAGGCACGAGAGCCTGGGGTAGTCCTGCTCCGGGATGTGCACGCCGAGCGCCTGTTCCAAGGCGATGACGAAGTTCAGGTAGTCCACCGAGTCCAGCTCCGTTTGGTCGCGGAAGTTGACATCCGGGTCCAGCGCGGCCGGATCGATGTCCGGGGCGACGCCGGTGAGCGCGTCCAGCACCGTTTCCTGCAGCGGCTCGTGCCCTAAGCGTGACATGTCAGTGTCGATGTAGAGGCCTGACGGGCAGCCAATGATGGCACGCCCAGCCGGGCTCAGCCATCGCGCATACGCGGCGCGGTGCCGGCCGACGCGGCGGTCCCGACTGCCGCGGTCTTGGCATCGGTCTCGGCTGCGGGCCTGGCCGCGGGCACCTCGCGCATCTCCGTGAGCGGGCCGACGAGCCCGGCCGGGAGCTTGGGCATGGCGCTGATCAGCGAGATCAGCAGAGACGCCAGATAAGGCACCGACTGTACCAGCAGCACGGCCGTCCAGACGCGGACATCGAGCATCCCGGCATCGTCGCGCTGCATCACAGCAAAGGCCCCGAGCCAGAAGGCAATAAGCAGCAGCAGCTCCTCCCGCGCATCCGCCAGCGCCCGTATCAGTGCCGGTGCGTGCGCGAGCTTGGGCGTGCGGAAGAACGCGAGCTTGCCGGACACGAGCGCCGCCGCCGTCGCCCGCGCGATGGTGTGCGACAGGCCGAGCCCGGCCAGCCCCGCCGCCAGGCTCTGGCGGAAGCTCGCGTCCACGCGCCGGCGGTAGAGCACGAAGCTCTTGACCATCTTGAAGCCGAACAGCACCAGGGGGATGACCGCGATGCTCATATACGGCGGCGTCACCCGGTGCGGTTCCAGCACCATGGCGATGGTCCACGCGAGGGCCGCAAAGTTGAAAAGCAGGTTGAAGCCGTCCGCGAACCAGGGCAGCCAGCCGGCCAGGAAGTGCCAGCGCTGACCTGCGGTGAGCCGGGTGCGTTTGAGGCCCAGCAGCTCGCGGCGGTGGGCGATGAGGATGCGCACGGCCCCGTAGGCCCAGCGGAAGCGCTGCTTCTTGAAGTCAGCGAAGGTATCCGGGATCAGTCCTCGGCCATAGGTGGCGGGGATGTAGAGCGCCTTGTGGCCGTGCTCGAAAAGGCGCAGGCCGAGCTCCGTGTCCTCGGTGATGCACCACTCGGCCCAGCCCCCGGCAGCGTCCAGCGGTGCGCGGCGAATCATGGTCATGGTGCCATGCTGGATGATGGCGTTGCGCTCATTGCGGGTGACCATCCCGATGTGGAAGAAGCCGCGATACTCGGCCAGGCACATGGCCTTGAAGGCGTTCTCGTGGCCGTCGCGGTAGTCCTGCGGCGCCTGCACGATGGCCACATCGTCCTCGAAGAAGGCAGGCACCAGGTCCCGCAGCCAGCGCGGCTGCACCAGGTAGTCCGCGTCGATGACGGCGATGATGCCCGCGCCGGGGTCGGTCTCGCGAAGCGCGAAGTTCAGCGCCCCCGCCTTGAACCCCGCCAAGGGGTCGACGTGGAAGAAGCGAAAGCGCCGCCGCTGGCCATCGCTTGCCTGCTGGCCATATTGCCGGTCGAGGCGCTCGCAGTGGTCGCGCACCGGCTCCCACACGGCCGGGTCCTTGGTGTTGTTGTCGATGACCAGGACCTCGAGGCGCGGATAGTCCAGCGCGGCCAAGGCGTCGAGGGTTTCAATCAGCAGCGCTGGTGGCTCGTTGTAAGCGGGCACGTGCACCGACACCATCGGCAGCCAGGCGTCGGGCACTTCACGCCGCGGGAAGGCCCGCCGCCAGCGCTTGAGCCAGAGCGATTCCGCCCACTCGTGGGCCTCTGCGGACAGCAGCACCAGCACACCGGCGCCGCCGATCAGCAGCAGCACGCCCACGACCGTGGTCAGCGGCGTCATGTACTGGCGCGTGTAGTCGTACACCAGCAGCACCGCCGCGGTGGAGATGGCATAGGTCACCAGCGCCAGGAAGCCCTTGCCGGAGGAGGACAGGGTCGCGCTGTCGCGGTAGAGGAAGACCAGCAGCAGGACGGCGATGCCGACCGACAGGGCCGCCAGCTCGTGCCAGTTGGGGATGCGCACCACCGGTTGGGTGAGCGCGAACTTGGGCGCCCGGTCCACATTGTAGACGCCCCAATAGGCGCCGATGGGGCCCTCGATGCGCCGCTTCCAGGGCTGGTCGAAGGCCTCCATCACGTAGTAGACCAGGCCTTCGCGCTCCGCCCGGGCCAGGAAGCGGCGCAGGAAGCGGGTTTCGTTGACCACCGAGGGCTCAGCCCCCTCGTTGCGGCGGCCGTTGCTGGGCCAGCCCACCTCACCGACGATCACCGGCTTGTTCGGGAAGGCCTGCTGAACCTCCCGCAGCCGTTCGAAGGAATAGTCGACGGCCTGGTCGATGGGCACCCCTTCCCAGTAGGGCAGCAAGTGCACAGCGATGAAGTCCACGTGTCGAGCCAGCTCCGGGTACTTCAGCCAGATGTGCCAGGGCTCGGCGGTGCCCACGGGTATGTCGGTGATACGGCGGATGCGGTCTAGATGCGCGCCCAGCGCTTTGACGCTCAGCTCCTCGCGCAGGATCACCTCGTTGCCGACGAAGACCCGGACAATGTTGCGATGGCCCTCGCGCAACAGCGCCTCCAACAGGTCGAGCTGCACGGCGTTGGTCTTGGGGTTGCCATCGATCCAGGCGCCCACGGAGACATTCAGCCCATGCCCGGCGGCGAGCCCTGGCACCTCGTGCATCGGGCCCTCCAGGGTGTAGGTACGGATCGCATGGACCTCGTCCTGGAGCAGGGCCAGGTCCTCGTTCACCTCGGCAGCGGATGGGTAGACGCGACGGGTGGGATCATCGTCCGCGCGCATGGGAGAGAAGGAGTAACCCTGGATGCGGGTAGGCCAGGGCGGCTCCGCGGAAGGCTGGTTCATCAAAGCCCAAAGCCCCACCGTGAGCGCGGCAATGAGCAGCGGTATGGCGATGCTGATGGTCCGGCTCATGGGCTGACGGCCTCCTGGGCCGTTTTCGGCTTTTTGCCGAGCGGTAAGCGTCCTGTCTACGGCTGCACCGCATCGTCGGCGCCGCCGGCAAGCGCGGCGAGGGCATAGAGCCTGGCCTCGCTCGGCGCCAGCAGCCAGCCGTCAGCGCGGACCGGTGGGGTGCTGCAGTACTCCGCCGCTATCAGGCTGGTGAGGGCCGTGAGCATGGCCTCCGGCGTGCTCGGGACCGAGCCCGTGGCTGCCGTCAGGGCCTGGCCCAGCTCGCGCACCAGCCGGTCAGGGCTCGCCGCCTGCGCCTGGGCCGCGAGATAAGCGTTGCCGATGCGTGCAGCAGCGGCCGATGCGGTCAAGGGGGCGAGCAGCGCTGATGCACCGGCATTGGCCCCGTCAGCGCCCGCGGGGGCATCGGCGCCGGCGCCACGCCAAGCCAGCGCGCCCGTGGTGAAGGCCATTGCCGCGGCGATAAACCGGCGTCGGTCGACGCCCGATGCGTCGTTTTCTGACCTGCTTACGGCCGTGCTCATACCGGCTGCCCCTGCAAGTGATCCACTAATCGGTAGGCCAGCGCCAGGACATTCAGGGTCGGGTTCGCGGAGCCCGATGTCGGGAACACCGAGGAGCCTGCGACGTAGAGATTGTCGATGCCGTGCACCCGGCAGTTGCGGTCGACCACGCCACGCTTGGGGTCGTCGCTCATGCGGGTGGTGCCCATGTGGTGCGAGCCGCCGGCAACCCGTTGCTCCCATATCCCGTCGTCTGCAAGCTTCGGGCGCAGCCGGCCGATGCCGGCAGCGGCGAGGGCGGCACCCAATGCCTCAATATTGCCCACC
Organism: Thiohalocapsa sp.; assembly: GCF_019695415.1. GTDB lineage: Bacteria > Pseudomonadota > Gammaproteobacteria > Chromatiales > Chromatiaceae > Thiohalocapsa. The sequence continues at coordinate 729 of NZ_JAIFKJ010000369.1, read as the reverse complement.
AGACTGCGGCGGTCCTGCTCCGTGAGCCGCCAGTCGAGTCGGGTGCGCCGCAGGCCAAGCGCATCGGTATCGCGGGCGAGCATGACCCGGGAGTCGGGATTGGGCACCTGCTCGCAGGAGCAGCCGATGCCCATGCGCACGCCGGTGGCGGCGGGAATATCCGGCTGTGGCGAAGGCCGGTGATCCACGAGGAAGGGCCGGGCGGCCGCGAGCATGTCGAGCTGTTGGCTGAGGGCCGGATCGGCGCGCGTTGCTGCGTCGTCGCGCAGCTCGCTGATGGGCGACATGGTGAAGGAGATATTGAGCCGCCGCGTGCGCCGCAGATAATCGGGGTCCGGCACATAGGAAACGCGCGCGGCGCGGCCGTCCACCATCACCTGCTTGCGGTAGATGGGGGGCAGGCGCCGCAGGTCGGCGATCACCACGTCGGCGAAGCCTCCCAGGTGCGGATGCTCCATGAAGCAGCGCCCGACCATGTCGTGCTGATTGCCGAGGCCAGCCGGCATAACGTCGTCCGAGAGGAGCAGCAGCCGGGCATTCTCGATGCCGCCGGCGGCGAGCACGTAGCGCTTGGCATGGACGCGGTGGCGGCGGCCGGTGAGCGTCTGTATGCGCAGGTGGTCCACCGCCGCCGCCGAAGGCAGGCCGGCGATGCGGGTGACATTGACGTGCAGCATCACACGGATGTCTCGGGCCTGCTCCAACTCCGCGCGGTAGTGCTCACCGAAG
>NZ_JAIFKJ010000388.1 GCF_019695415.1 Thiohalocapsa sp. | reverse complement strand
AGGCGCGGTGGCGCTTCCCGGCCCCGGGGGGTGAAGCAGGCTGCGGCGGGATCGACCTGTACGGGGGGAGCTTCGCGGTCATCTCAGGCGACCAGTTCCAGCAGCTCCTGCGTGCGGTGGCGGCCAACGCGCCGGGGTACGCCTTTCAGCTCGCCATCAAGTCCATGTGCCCGGAGTGCGGCGAGATCATGGACTCGCTACAAAAAGTGCTGCAATCGCTCAACCAGGGGCACATGAACTCGTGCCAGCTCGCCCAGGGCATCGTCAACGACGTCGCAAGCGCCATGGGGAGCAAGCAGACGAGCGATGCGAGCCTGCTTGGCGCGCTCGAAGAGGGCTGGGGCGACATCCACGAGATGGTCACGAGCATCAGCGGCACCTCGTCTGTCGAGGAGGTGGGGCAGAACCTCACCCCGCAGCAGCAGGCCGACAGGGGCCTGAGCGGCAACCTGGTCTGGCATGCGCTCGTAACGCGAAATGCCGATAGCTGGTTCGCCGACGGCGACGCGGCGATGCTCGAGGCGATGATGTCCATCACGGGCTCGGTGATCGTGGCGCCGCCCCAGGAGGACGCGGACGGTCGTGAGGATTCGTTCGACGTGCGCCCGCTCAGCGGCAACCTGCTGACCGTGCGCGATCTGCTCTACGGCAGTCGCAACCAGGACAGCAACCCGGATGCCCAGCAGCGCGTGCGCCGCTATCGCTGTCCCGGCCATGCCGCCCACCAGTGCCGCAACCCGGACATTATCGAGGACGTGACGATGCCGGGTCTCGCCATCGAGGTGCGCGACATGCTCCTTGGGGCCGCGGGCGCGGCCGGGATCGTGGACAAGTTCGGTCTGGCCGACGCGGACCTGACCGCCGCCGAGCGCGCGTTCCTCGAGAACATCCCCGGCGGCATCGGCGCCCAGCTGCGGAATCTCGCGCGCACCGATATCGGCATGGCGCGCGACTACGCCCGTCGCGCGGCGCCGGCGATCGCGATCGACCTGGTGACCGTGCTCATCAACGACGCGGTGCGCGCTGTGGAGTACGCCACCGCGATCCAGGACAACGCCTATGCGCAGATGGTGCAGGACAACATCGACAAGGCCAGGCAGCAGATCAACGACGAGAAGGATCTGTTGAGCAATCGGGTCGGCAACCCGGTGCAGCTGCTCGCGTACTACGACAACCTGATCCGATCAGCGAAACGCACCGTCGGACCGGTCGGCGCGGCCGAGTGAGGACGGGCCATGTTCGAGATCTACTCAATCGGTGACGGGTTCTACTTGACCCGCGTCCTCAACGCCGTCGCGGCCCTGTCCGGCACCGATGACATGCGCCTGCTCGCCAGCGTCGGCTTCCTGGTCGGCGTGATCGTCACGATGCTGCAGAGCGCGTTCCAGGCGCGCGCGCCGCAGATGCAGACCTTCTTCGTGTCGCTTGTCATCTATCTGGCCATGTTCGGGGCAAGCGCCAGAGTGACCGTCGAAGACGTGTTCAGCGGCGATACCTGGGTGGTGGACAACGTCCCGATTGGGGTGGCGGCGGTGGGCTCAGGGGTGTCCCAACTGGGCTATGGCGTCACGCGCCTCTTCGAGACGGCGTTCGCGACGCCGTCGATCACGGACGGATACGTGCGTCCCCTCACCCTGCTGCAGGATGTGCGCAAGCACACACAATCACTGGTGGCGCTGGGCACCGCCAATTATCCGGACGGCAACCAAAACACGGACCTCACGCGCAGCATGGTCAATTACATCAATGATTGCCCGCTCTACGAGATCGACCGCGGGACGCGCAGCTGGAATGAGTTTATGCATGCCCGGGGGTGGGCGAACACCTACGCCTCGACACAACAGGCCATCACGACACGGCTGTACCTGAACGGCGGGGTGCAGGATCTGACCTGCCGGGATGCCTGGACCATGCTGCAGGACTACATTGCTGTGAACTTGGTGCCGGCGCTCGAGGACTCGCTCGCGGCGGCCACCGCCAACGATGCCGCAACCTTCCCCGCGGAGCTCCAGACCGTACTCGATAACGTCGCCGGCGCTGGCATCGACGCCCGGAACTATATGGTCCAGTCGGCATTCCTGCCGTTGATGATCCAGGCCAACGCCAACGCCAGCGCCGAGCTGCAGGACTGGGGCCAGGCGGCCATGATCGAGCAGGCCGGACAGCAGCGAAACACCCAGTGGGCCGCCGAGGAGGTGCTCTTCTCCCGCTACGTGCACCCGGTCATGACGTTCTTCGAGGCCTTCATGTTCGCTGCGGCGCCCCTGATGGTGTTCGCGATCGGCCTCGGCCCGATGGGCTTGAAGATCGTGAGCCGCTACCTGGTGTTCGGCCTCTGGATTCAGCTCTGGATGCCGGTCCTGGCGATCACGAATCTCTACACGGTCACCGGCGCCGAGCGCCATGTCGACGCGCTGCGCGACGCCGCGATCTCCAACGCCCATCCCGACAGTATCGCAGGGATCTTCGCGATGGACCGCGTGATCGGTGACTTCCTCGGCACCGCGGGGATGCTGGCGGCCAGCACGCCCTTCATCACGCTCATGCTGATCTATGGATCGGCCTATACGGCGACTGCCCTCGCGGGTCGGCTGCAGGGCGGCGATCACATCGACGAGAAGATCGTGTCGCCGAGCCTGGCGACGGTCGGGCCCCTGATGCAGCAGTCGCCGGGCTATGCGAACGAACCTGTGGGCGGCACGCGCGCGTACGGCGGAGAGAAAGTGCTGCCGAGGTTCGAGACGCAGCGCTCCGAGGATTCGCTGGTCAAGTCCTTCGAGGCGGAAAGCAGACAAGCACAGACCCGCTTCGGGCAGTCGCTGAGCAGCGTCGGGCAGGAGTCCTCGCAGGCGCTCCGGCG
>NZ_JAIFKJ010000020.1 GCF_019695415.1 Thiohalocapsa sp. | reverse complement strand
GCGGAGGGTGTGTTCTTTCCTGCCCCTCGGCTGGGCTGTGCGGGTGGTCTGCCGGGCGATGGCGGCTTCCGAGCCGTCGATGTTTCCCGCGACGACGTCGGGGACGTCATTGGCGGACTGGGTGATGAGCAGGCGGATCGCGGCGCGCACGGTGAGGCTGTCGCCTGGCTTGAATCCGACCTTCGACGGTGGACGTTTCGCCGCATTCGCCGAGACCGTCAGCTGCGTGTCCATTTCGAGACGCCCGTCGCGCAGGTACCCAAACAAGACGTAAAGCGTCATCACCTTGGTCAGTGAGGCGGGGTAGCGCGAGGCGCGCGCGTTGTGCGCATGGAGTGTTTTTCCCGAGTTCGCGTCGATGATCAACGCGGCCTTCGGCGGCGAATAGGCGTCGGCCTGAGGCGTCCAGACGACGAGGCAAACCGCCGCAAGGACCAAGCCGAGCGGAGTCAAGAAGCCATTGAATCTAAATAGGAAAACGCCTCCGGGGCGGTGCCGGGTGACTCTACGCCCCCGCGCGGAGCGGGATACCCACTGACGCATCAACAACTCCCTCACCTGTTACGCGCGGCGCGCCCGCTGCCGCTTCCGTCCCGCAACGGGACACGCCTCATCACACTCTGCGATCATCGTTAAGAAGACGTTATGGTTGTGGAACGCGGGAATGCGGCAACCTTGCGGAGATGTCTTGAAACAGGATGGCGGGAGTGCTTTTCGCCCGGGGCATTTTTCGCTATCCTTTATGTCCGCACCGCCGGGAAGCGCCGGCGACAGTCGCGACAGCAGGATGTTGAACAAGCCCCGGCGGCACCATACGCTTTCGCGAGGGCCGCGCGCCTGGAGGACGGCCGACGGCCGAAGCAAACGCGCGTAAGGCCGGGCGTTGGCAGAGGCGCATCCGATGCGGGCAGAGGGTTCCGTGGCCCGCATTTTTCACGGGAAGGTCAATTCAGGTTGAAATCAGCCAAAAAGAGCGCAGATCATGGTGGAGACACCCTGGGCGGCGAACATGAATACGGCGCATCAGATCGGCAGCATGGGCAGCAGCGCCCCGATCCTGTCGGACAATGATCCGGGCAAGGATGACGGTGAAGGCGACGCCCAGACGGGGATCGTCACACGCACCCGGCCAAAGACGAAAAAGCCGAGTCTTTACAAGGTGCTGTTGCTGAACGACGATTACACTCCGATGGAGTTCGTCGTTTATGTGCTGGAACGCTTCTTCAACAAAGGCACCGAGGAAGCAACGCGGATCATGCTGCACGTGCACAACAGGGGTGTGGGCATCTGCGGAGTCTATACCTACGAGGTCGCTGAAACGAAGGTCACCCAGGTGATGAGCTTCGCGCGGCAGCATCAGCATCCTCTTCAATGTACCATGGAAAAGGAGTGAATTCGGATCGTGCCCTCGCTCTCAACTAGTCTGGAAGAATCGCTCCACCGTGCTCTGGAATACGCGAACGAGCGCACCCACGAGTACGCCACCCTTGAACATCTCCTGCTCTCGCTGATCGATGATCGCGACGCGTCGACCGTCATGCGGGCTTGCAACGTCGATCTCGAAGTCCTGCGGGCCAAACTGATCGAATACCTCGACCACGAGCTGGACAACCTCATCCTCGAAGATGGCAGCGAAGCCCAGCCGACCGCGGGCTTTCAGCGCGTCATTCACCGCGCGGTCGTGCACGTCCAGTCCTCGGGCCGCGAAGAGGTGACTGGCGCGAATGTGCTGGTGGCCATCTTCAACGAGCGGGAAAGCCACGCGGCGTATTTCCTGCAGGAACAGAACATGTCCCGCTTCGACGCCGTGAACTTCATCTCGCACGGCATTGCGAAGCGCCCGGGCATGTCGGACCCGCGCCCGGCGCGCGGCGTGGAGGACGATGCGGCCACGATGGATCAGGGCGAGGAGAAAAAGCGCTCCGGCGATGCGCTCGACGTTTACTGCATCAACCTCAACGAGAAGGCGACCGAAGGCCGTATCGACCCGCTGATCGGGCGTGAGCGTGAGGTCAATCGCACCATTCAGGTGCTCTGCCGCCGGCAGAAGAACAATCCGCTGTTCGTCGGCGATCCCGGCGTCGGCAAGACCGCCATCGCCGAAGGCCTGGCGCGCAAGATCGTCAGCGGTGAGGTGCCGGATGTCCTGGCGAACGCCACGATCTTCCAGCTTGACATGGGCGCGCTGCTGGCCGGCACGCGCTATCGCGGCGACTTCGAGGAGCGCCTCAAGGCCGTGATGCGCGAGATCGAGGCCTACCCCGGCGCGATCATGTTCATCGATGAGATTCACACGGTGATCGGGGCCGGCGCGACCTCCGGCGGCGCGATGGACGCGTCCAACCTGCTGAAGCCCGCGCTTCAGTCGGGCGTGCTGCGCTGCATGGGATCGACGACCTACAAGGAGTACCGCCAGCATTTCGAGAAGGACCGTGCGCTGGTGCGCCGGTTCCAGAAGATCGACGTGAACGAGCCGAGCGTCGCGGACGCTGTCGAGATCCTCAAGGGCCTCAAGCCCTACTTCGAGGATTTCCACGGCCTGAAATACTCCAACCAGGCCATGAAGGCGGCTGTCGAGCTGTCGGCGAAATACATCCATGACCGCAAGCTGCCGGACAAGGCGATCGACGTGATCGACGAGACCGGCGCGTCGCAGATGCTCATTCCCGAGACCAAGCGTCGCAAGACGGTTGGCGTGAAGGAGATTGAGGCGACCATCGCGACGATGGCCCGCATCCCGCCAAAGACGGTGACGAAGTCCGACGCCGAACTGCTCAAGAACCTGAGCGAGGACCTCAAGCGGGTCGTGTTCGGCCAGGACCAGGCGATCGACGCGCTGTCCTCGGCGATCAAGCTGGCCC
>NZ_JAIFKJ010000641.1 GCF_019695415.1 Thiohalocapsa sp. | reverse complement strand
TGGGCCGAGCGCAACGGCGAGGTCTTCCGTGGCTTTCTCAGCTTGGACTCACCTCTTTCGGCGGGCCGATCGCCCACCTCGGCTCGTGTCGCGCTGGGCTTGATCGCTTGATTCCTCACACGCTGGACGCTCTTGGGCGGTACGCTTAAGCTGCGTGATCGCCACGGGCACGCAGCAACGCGACCCCGAGCGTGGCGGCGCCAGCAATCAGCAGCTCCCATGACCCAGCCCGACCCCCACGCACTGTCCAATGCGGCGAGCATCCCTGCGCCCGCGGCCGCTGACCCGGCAGCGGACCCGCGCAGCCTGTCCGTCGTGATCCCCTTGTTTGAAGAGGCGGAGAACGTCGGGCCGCTGCTGGCACGTGTGCATGAGGGGCTCGCGGGGTATCGCCATCCTTGGGAGCTGATCTTGGTGGACGACGGCAGCCGGGACGGCACTGGTGATCGCCTTCAGAATGAGGCCGATCATTATGGCAGCCACGTGCGCGTGATCCGCTTTCGGCGCAACTTCGGGCAGACGGCGGCCATGCAGGCGGGCTTCGACGCCGCCCGCGGGAACCTGGTGGCGAGCCTGGACGGCGATCTGCAGAACGACCCGGCGGATATCCCGCGCCTGGTGGATGAGCTGGTGGAGCGGGACCTGGACCTGCTCCAGGGTTGGCGGCGTGACCGACAGGACGCGCTGGTCAAGCGCAAGCTGCCCTCGCGCATCGCCAATGCCCTCATCGGCCGGGTGACCGGTGTGACCCTGCACGACTATGGCTGCAGCCTCAAGGTCTACCGCGCCGAGATCATCAAAGAAGTACGATTATTTGGCGAGATGCACCGCTTCATCCCGGTGTGGGTGGCGGGCATCACGGACCCGGCGCGCATCGGCGAAACGGAGGTGACCCATCGCGCCCGGGAGCACGGCGAGTCCAAATATGGCATCTCGCGCACCTTCCGGGTGCTGCTGGACCTGCTGGTGGCGTTCTTCTTTCTGCGCTACGGCGCCCGGCCGGGGCACTTCTTCGGCGCCATCGGGCTCGGCTTCGGCGCCGTCGGCGGGCTGATGATGGGCTGGCTGCTGATCGTGAAGTTTGGCTTCGGCCAGGACATCGGCCACCGCCCGCTGTTGTTCATGGCCATCCTGCTGCTGGTGGCCTCCATTCAGTTCCTCACCACCGGGGTGCTGGCGGAGGTGCTCTCGCGGACCTTCTTCGCCTCCGGCGAGCGCACCCACCATTGCATCCGTTGGCAGTCGGACCCGGCGCGGGCCGGATGGAAGTCCCCCTCTTGAGCACCAGGCGATCGGATCGGCTGCTGACACCGCCGGCAGCCTTTGCGCTGCTGGCGCTGGCGGTGTGGCTGGCCTTCTTCTGGCAGCTCGGCGCCGTGCCGCTGTACGACCTGGACGAGGGGGCCTTCACCGAGGCCACGCGGGAGATGCTGACCTCCGGCAACTTCATCACGCCGCACCGCGACGGCGAGCCGCGCTACGACAAGCCGGTGCTGATCTATTGGCTGCAGGCGGCGTCGGTGTCGGTGCTCGGCCTAAACGAATTCGCGCTGCGGCTGCCGTCGGCCATTGCCGCGACCTTGTGGCTGGCGGCGCTCTGGGGCTTCACCCGAGCCCGCGTGGATGCCACCACGGCAACGGTGGCGGCGCTGATCATGGCCTTCGGGCTCCAGGTGGCCATCATCGGCAAGGCGGCGGTGGCCGATGCCGTGCTGAACCTGTTCATTGCGCTGGCCTTCTTCGACATTTACCGCTGGCTCGAGGGGCCGCAGCGGGGCGTGCTGCTGCGCGTCTATCTTTGGCTGGGCTTGGGCTTCCTCACCAAAGGACCGGTGGCGGTGTTCTTCCCGCTGCTGGTGAGCTTCGCCTACTGTCTGTCGCTGGGGCGTTTCAGGGACTGGCTCACGGCGGTCTTCGCACCGCTGGGCTGGCTGGTGTTCGTCGCCGTCGCCGGACCCTGGTATCTGGCCGTCTACATCGACGACGGGCCGGGCTTTTTTCTGAGCTTCTTCCTGGATCACAACCTGGGTCGCTACGGTGGGGTCAAGCACGGTCACGCGGGCTTTCCGGGCTACTACTTCTTGATGCTGCCGGTGGTGCTGCTGCCCTTCACCGGCTGGTTCCTGCGCCTCTTGCCCATGACCCGGGCGCTGTGGGCGGACCCGTTGGATCGGTTCCTGTTGCTTTGGTTTGGCTTCGTCTTCGTGACCTTCTCTTTTTCGGACACCAAGCTGCCGCATTACATGGTGTACGGCATCACGCCGCTGTTCCTGCTGATGGCCCGCCATCGCGATGCGCTCAAGAGCCGCTGGCTCGCCTTCGGCCCGCCGGTGGCATTCATGACACTGCTGGCGGTGCTGCCGCTGGTGCTGCCGCTGCTGGCGGGGCAGGCAGACCGCGCCCACGAGCAGGCGATGTTGTCGGAAAGTGCCGAGGTGCTGGACTGGGTCTATGCGCTGACGACCCTCGCCGGCCTCGCGACCCTGCTGGTGCTGGCCTACGCGCCGCGCATCCCCCTTTGGCAGCGCCTGCTGCTGGCCGGCGCGGTGCAGACCCTAGTGGTGTTCGGCGCCCTGGTGCCGCGGGTTTTCGCCGTGATGCAGGCACCGGTGAAGCAGGCGGGGCTCATCGCCCGCGAGCTGGACCAGCCGACGGTGGTGTTTCGCACCAGCATGCCGAGCTTCAGCGTCTACCGCGAGGCCGTCACGCCGCATGCGGACCGCCCCGAGCCCGGCGCGCTCGTATTTCTGCGCGTGGCCAAGCTGGATGACCTTGCAGCAACCCGCCCAGATGATTCGCTCGTCAACGTCTACCGCAGCGGGCCGGTGGCGCCGGTGACCTTCGCCGGAGGTGGCGATGGAG
>NZ_JAIFKJ010000300.1 GCF_019695415.1 Thiohalocapsa sp. | reverse complement strand
GCCTATGAGAGGGAGCAGTAGGCGGGTCAGCGATGGGACCGCGGCAGAGCGTCTTGCGACCGCAGAAACATCGAGCCCGAACACCGGTCCCATCACCTAAGGAGATGCTGATTTATTGGGCATCCTGCCCAAAATCAGACGGAGCCGGGCATGTTCAGACATTGGGCGGTTTCCCGACTCCTTCATTTTCAGCGACTTGCGTCGCTGAAAATGGCGGGGCGTCCTGCCCCGCACGGGAAGCGCCAATAAATCGGCGCTTCCCTAATGATGCACCGCTAGCGCCCGCTTTCAGTTAACACCCGGATGAGCATCGACACCATCATCGGCCTCATCGCCCTCGTCGCCCTGTTCGCCGCAGAGGGCTTCCTGCCTGCCTACGCCGGCCGGGAAAGGCGCCTGCGCCACGGCGCCGACAACCTCGTCCTCGCCGCCACCAGCGCCGCCGTGGGGGCCGTGGCAGCACCGCTGCTGGTCCTGTCGGTGGAATACGCGGCCAGCCATAAGCTCGGGCTCTGTCCCGCGCTGGAGCTCGGCTGGCCTGCCTGTGCGGCGCTCACCTTCGTGCTGTTCGATCTCTGGATGTATGCCTGGCACCGCGCCAACCACCGCGTGCCCTTCCTGTGGCGCTTCCACCGCGTGCATCACACGGACCCCGCCATGGACAGCACCACGGCCCTGCGCTTTCACCCCGGCGAAATCCTGATGTCGACGCTTGCGAACTGCCTGGTACTGGTGGCGCTCGGCATGTCGCTCGGCATGCTGGTGCTCTATAAATCGTTGATGGTCTTGGTGATCCTATTCCATCACAGCAACCTCGCCGTGCCGGCGAGCCTGGACGCTCGATTGCGCCGGATCATCGTGCCGCCATCCATGCACCGCGTGCATCACTCGGCCATTCGCGCGGAGACCGACTCCAACTACGGCACCGTCTTCTCGTTTTGGGATCGGCTGTTCGGGTCATTCCGGCTGCGCAGCGACCCGGAGCTGATCCGCTTCGGCATCGGCGCCTATGACGACGCCACTTGGCAGAAGCCGTTGCGCCTGTTACGGCTGCCGTTGGAGCCGAACCCGAGCCGCGGAAAGAGCACTCTGAGCCCTGCGGCGGAGGCAAAGCCGTGAATGATCCAGCCCCGCCCGAGCTGGTCTTCGTCTACAACGCCGACAGTGGCCTCTTCAACAGCATGGCCGACGCAGCCCACAAGGTTTTTGCACCCGACACCTACAGCTGCAATCTGTGCAAAGTGACCTACGGCTGGCTCACGGAGCGCCGCGCTTGGCGAGATTTCGTCGCCGGACTCGGGGTGACTTGCACCTTCCTGCACCGCGACGAATTTCGTCGGCGTTGGCCAGGGCTGGAGATCGCTCTGCCGGCAGTGCTGCGCGTGGACGCCGGCACACCCAGGGTCTGCATCGACGCCGACGCACTGAACGCTTGCACCGACATCGATGCGCTGACCAGCTTGGTGGAACGCCGCTGCTGCGCGGAATGAAGCTGCGCCGTAGATGGTGCCCTCGGCAGGATTCGAACCTGCGACCTACCGCTTAGGAGGCGGTTGCTCTATCCGGCTGAGCTACGAGGGCGCGACTTGAGGAGGATGGGAGCCCGAAGTGCCAACAGCGCCGATGGGCGCCGGCCGAGGACGTCGGCGATCCTGCTTGACGTCGGCCAGCCACTGAGTCCGCGGCCCCGATAGAGCGGGCTGAAAGGGCGTTGCTGGGCCAGCTGATGATTCAGCCGCGTTTGACCCCGGCAACGCCGCTGGCGCGGACCCTCGTCGCACCGGCACGAGGATACGCGAAAAGCCCAATACATGACATTGCCCGGCGACGGACCAGTTGCCTGCGACGGTGCGCTACACTCGGGGGTCAAGCCCAAGGGCGGGGAGGCCCGCGCAGCATGGGCCGGCGCCACCGAACAACACAGAGCGAACGACTTCAGACCCATGAGCGCGCTGCTGCAGCTGTTCCGATCCTCGTCCGCCTTTTATGGCGGCAATGCCGCCTTCATCGAAGACCTCTACGAACGCTACCTCAGGGACCCCGAGAGCATCGACCTCGCTTGGCGGCGGCGCTTCGACGCCATCCACGCCGAGGCCGCCAACGAGGTCCCCCACGGCCCTGTGCGCGAGAACTTCGCGCGCTTGGCGAGCGAAAGCCGCACCCGCGCGCAGACCCGCTCCGTGCAGCGCTTGGAGCCGGCGGCGGCGGAGCGCCAGGCGGCGGTACTCAGGCTGATTAATACCTACCGCTACCGCGGTCACCAGGTAGCGGACCTGGACCCCCTCAAGCTGCGCGAGACGCCCAAGGTGGCGGACCTTTCTCCGGGTTATCACAACCTGGAGGACAGCGATCTGGACCAGGTCTTCCACACCGGTTCCCTTTACGCGCCTGACCGGATGCCGCTCAAGGACATCCTGGCCCTATTGCAACGCATCTACTGCGGACCCGTGGGCTCGGAGTACATGCACATCACCACCACGGTAGAGAAGCGCTGGGTCCAAAAGCGCCTGGAGGGCTATCAGGCGCGCCCGGAGCTGGAGCCGGCCGATCGCCGCTGGCTGCTCACCCTGCTCACCGCCGCGGAGGGTCTGGAGAAGTACCTCCACACCAGGTACGTCGGCCAGAAGCGGTTCTCGCTGGAGGGGGCCGAGGCGCTGATCCCGATGCTCGACGAGCTGATCCAGCGCGCCGGGCGCAAGGGCTGTCGCGAGATGGTTAACGGCATGGCCCACCGCGGACGGACCAACGCTGGGGCTGGCTCTTATACACATAT
>NZ_JAIFKJ010000403.1 GCF_019695415.1 Thiohalocapsa sp. | reverse complement strand
GAGTGGGTCTGCCCCGAAGCCGACGGAGGTCCCGCAATGGGCGATGCAGAGCAAGGCGTTTGGGTGCAGAGCGGCCGGGTGTTCAGCGCCGGGGAGATCGCGCAGATTCGCGCGACGGTCGCCTGGCTGCCGAAGCTTCCGCGCACGGAGGTGGCGGCGACGGTGTGCGAGCACCTGTGCTGGCATACCGCGACCGGGACGCCGAAGGTGCATGCCTGCGGGCAGTTGCTCGCGCGCCTGGAGACGGCCGGCCTGGTGCAGTTGCCGGCGTTGCGTGCGAGTGCGCCGCGGCGCAGGCCGCCGCCGGCGCCGCCCGCAACCGTGGTGGGGTCCGAGGCGCCACTGAGCGGGTCGTTCTCGGCGCTGGGGCCGGTGCAGCTGGAGGTGGTGCACACCCCCGCGCAGGTGGCACAGTGGAAACGCGCCGTGGCCTGCCATCACCCGTTGGGCGAGCGCGGCGGCTTCGGCTACCGGCTGCGCTACTTCATTGTCGCCGGCGAGCGCACGCTCGGCTGCGTGATGTTGGCCGGTGCCGCGCGGGCCTTGGCGGTGCGCGATGCCTGGATCGGTTGGGATGCGTCGCGGCGCAGCGCCAACCTGATGCGGGTGCTCAACAACAACCGCTTCCTGATCTTCCCGCAGGTGCAGGTCCCGCATCTGGCCAGCCACGTGCTCGGGCAACTGGCGCGGCGGGTGGCGGCGGATTGGCGGGCGCACTGGGGCTTCACGCCGCTGCTGCTGGAGACCTTCGTCGATCCGCAACGCTACCGCGGCACCTGCTACCGCGCCGCCGGTTGGCAGGTGCTCGGGCAGAGCAGCGGGCGCGGTCTGGCGCGCCCCGGCAAGACCTATCAAAGCCATCCGCGGCTGGTGCTGGTCAAGCCGTTGCAGGCCGACTGGCGCGAGCGGCTATGCAACGCGACGCCCGAGCAGCCATGAGCAAGCCCTGCCGTTGCCCCAAGCGCGCCACGATCAAGGCCGAGCGCCGCGCCAAGTGCGCGCAGGAGCAGGCGTTGCGCGAGCACCTGCGCCAAGCCGGCCAGGCGCCGCCGGCCGCGGCCGCGCTGCCTAATCGGCTCTCGACCTACGCCGACATCGCCGAGGAACAGCAGGCGCGCGAAGCGGCGGTGAGCGGACAGCTCGGCCTCTTGCGCAACCACCTGCCGCTGCTGCTCGCGCGCTTGGCGCGCATCCCCGATGGGCGCAACCCACGCAAATGTCGGCACAAGCTCACGGTCTTGCTGCTCTACGGGTTGTTGATGTTCGTCTTCCAGTTCGCCTCGCGCCGCGCGGTCAACCGCGAGATGACCCGCCCGCAGTTCGAGGCCAACCTGCGCCTCTTGTTTCCCGAGCTGCAGACGCTGCCGCATGCCGACACCCTGTATCGGCTGCTGGCGAAGATCGACGTCGGCGACATCGAAGCGGCGCACGTCGCGCTGGTACAACGGCTGCTGCGCGGCAAGACGTTTCGCCGCTACCTGATCAACAACTGCTACCCAATCGCCATCGACGGCTCGCAAAAGCTCGCCCGCGACGTCTGCTTCGACGCGCCGCTGCTCGCGCGCACCCACGGCACGGGCGAGCAGGCGCGCACGCAGTACTACGTCTACGTGCTCGAGGCCAGCCTCGCGTTTCGTGACGGCTTGGTCATCCCGCTGCTGAGCGAGTTTCTCGATCACGCCCAAGGCGATACCGACAACGACAAGCAGGACTGCGAGCTGCGCGCGTGCACGCGCCTGTGCGAGCGGCTCAAGCGTTACTTCCCGCGCCTGCCGATCCTGCTGCTGCTCGACGGGCTCTATGCCAACGGTCCACTGATGCGCCGCTGCGCCGCGTACCACTGGCAGTTCATGATCGTGCTCCGGGACAACAGCCTGACCACCGTGTGGGAAGACTTCCACGCGCTCTCGGTGTTGACGCCCGACAACCGCCACCAACAGCACTGGGGCGGGCGCGCCCAGCACTTCACCTGGGTCAACGATATCGACTACAGCTTCCGCGAGGACGCCACCCACCACCGCCTGCGCCTGCATGTGGTCGTCTGCGAAGAGACCTGGCAAGCGCTCGATGAGCGCGGCGTGCTCCTCGACAAGCAGGCCCGCCATGCCTGGCTGTCCAGCCGCCCGCTCGCGGCGGCCAACGTGCATCAGCGCTGCAACCTCGCCGCGCGCCATCGCTGGGGCATCGAGGCCGGCTTCCTGGTGGAGAAGCACCAGGGCTACCACTACGAGCATGCCTTCGCGCTCGACTTCAACGCCCTGCGCGGCTACCACCTGCTCATGCGCATGGCGCATCTGTTCAATACCCTAGCGCGGTTCGCCGAGCACATGCAGCGCTTCTACCGCACCCTCGGCGTGCGCCCGACGCTCGACTTCATCCGCCAAAGCTGCGCCGGCCCTTGGCTCGACCCGACGCGCATCCGTGCGCTGCTCGCCACGCCGCCGCGCCTGTGCCTGCAGCTCGAATAACCCCCTGCTTTCAGCCCGGGCGGCCTCCCCAATGCGCTCCACAGCGCAGGTCCGCCCTCGCCGTGGAGACGCTGCAACACCGACAACAACGGCGAACCTACCGCATCACCGGCAACGGACAGCCGCCCCGCGACGCTGCGGAACGGCTCGGCGACATCCGACATCGCCGCGCCGGCGCCGCCGGCTGCGTTGGCGGCCGATCATGCTTCAGGGCTGCCGGAGATTCAGCCCTGAAGCATGACCGAGCCTCCCCAGCAACGGCGCCGTCGGGCGGGGCGTTGAGGAATGTTGTTGTCGCAAAAGCAGGGCTAGACATTCGCGCGGGACTTCGGCAGGATAGCGTCGGCAGAGTGGGTCTGCCCCGAAGCCGACGGAGGTCCCGCAATGGGCGATGCAGAGCAAG
>NZ_JAIFKJ010000133.1 GCF_019695415.1 Thiohalocapsa sp. | reverse complement strand
GCGCTTCCCTAAGGCGCCCACCGGGCGCCTTTTTTTGTCTGACGTGTGGTGCGCCCGCGGAGCGCCGCACCGGCTGCGAGCGGTTAGCCCGCCGCCGCGAGTGCCTGCTCCAAGTCGGCGATAATGTCGTCCACATGCTCGATGCCGATGGACAGACGCACGAGATCCTCCGACACACCGGCGCTGGCGAGCTCCTCGGCGGAGAGCTGGCGGTGCGTGGTCGTGGCTGGATGGCAGGCAAGTGTCTTGGCATCGCCGATATTCACCAGGCGCACGGCCAGCTGCAGGGCATCGATGAACTTGGCGCCGGCATCGCGCCCACCTTTGATTCCGAAGCTGAGGATGGAGCTCGCCTTGCCGCCGTCCATGTAGCGCTGCACCAGCGGATAGTCCGGGCTGTCCGGCAAGCCAGCGTAGCGGACCCATTCAACCTTCTTATGATTCTTGAGGTATTCGGCGACCTTGACGGCGTTCTCGCAGTGACGGTCCATCCGCACCGGCAGGGTCTCGATCCCCTGCAGCACCAGAAAGCTGTTGAAGGGCGATATGGCACTGCCCATGTTCCGCAGCGGCACGACGCGGGCGCGGCCGATGTACGCCGCCGGCCCCAGCGCCTCGGTGTAGACCACGCCGTGGTAAGAGACGTCGGGCTCGTTCAGCATCGGGAAGCGGTCCGCATGCTCGGCCCACGGAAATGAGCCCGAGTCCACGAGCACGCCGCCGATGGTGGTGCCGTGACCGCCCATGTACTTGGTGAGTGCGTGCACAACGATGTCGCAGCCGTGCTCGAAGGGCCGGCACAGATAGGGGCTCGGCACCGTGTTGTCGACGATCACGGGTACGCCATGGCCGTGTGCCATGTCGGAGATAGCCGCAAGATCTGCCACGTTGCCCGCCGGGTTGCCGATAGACTCGCAGAACACCGCCTTGGTCTTCGCATCGATCTTCGCTTCCATGGCCGCGATGTCGTTCGGCGCCACCATGCGCACCTCGATGCCGAGCCGCGGTAGGGTATGCGCGAAGAGGTTGTAGGTACCGCCGTAAAGCGTGCTGGTGGCGACGATATTGTCGCCCGCCTCCGCAATGGTGAAGATGGCATAAGTCACCGCCGCCATACCGGAGGCCAGCGCGAGGCCGCCGACGCCACCCTCCATAGCGGCCACGCGCTGCTCCAGCACGTCGCTGGTGGGGTTCATGATGCGTGTGTAGATGTTGCCCTGTACCTTGAGGTCGAACAGGTCCGCGCCATGCTGCGTGTCGTCGAAGGCGTAGCTGGTGGTCTGGTAGATGGGCGTCGCCACGGCCTTCGTGGTGGGGTCCGGGTGGAAGCCGGCATGAATGGCCTTGGTCTCGATCTTCATGATGATGCACTCCTCGGTGTGGTTCTTCGACATCGGCCCGCCGCCTCCCGCGGGGGCGCCGCGGCGGAAAGGGCGCATAGCATAGCGCAACGCCACATGGACGCCGCCGTCGGCGGCCGGCGGCTGTGCTAGATTCCAACCATGGAGGAGAAAGACAACGAGGACCGAGGCATGATCGACATCAAGCACAAAGACTCGGGCGAGGTGCTCGCGAGCATCGATGGCGACACCCTCGCCGGCGCCGACCTGCGCGATATGCGCCTGAACGGCGCTGACCTGGCGGAGGCGGACCTGAGCGGCGCCAACCTGGAGTTCAGCGACCTGGTGGGCGCTAACCTGTCCGGAGCGAGACTGCGCGGCGCCGTGCTGCTGAGCGCACACTTGAACGACGCGGATCTCACCGGCGCCGATCTGTCACGGGTGCGCGCCGGCTCCGACCGCCCAGCCCAGGCGGCGGTGCTGTCAGGCGCAAACCTGCACAGCGCCAACCTGGAAGGGGCGGACCTGCGCAATGCCGAGGTCCGCAACGCCAATCTCCAGCAGGCCAAGCTCGCGGCGGCAGACATGCGCGGCACGGATTTTTCCGGCGCCAACCTCTGCCATGTCTCTGCCGCCAAGGCGCTGTTCATCAAGGCCAATCTGCGCGAGGCCAACCTGTGCGGCGCGGACCTGCGCGATTGCCACCTGAACGACGCCAATCTGGTTCGCGCCAGCCTGCACGATGCCGACCTCACTACCGCTCACGCAGGCGGCTTCACAGTGGTGAACCTGGCCAACTTCGAGGGGGCGGACCTGCGCAATGCCCGCTTCACCAACGCGGCCGCCCAAGACGCCAACTTCCGCAACGCGAATCTGACCGGGGTGGACTTCTCCGGCGCCGTCCTCGGCGGCGCGATTCTGCGCGGCGCTAACGTGGCCGGTGCTGACTTCCGCGGTGTCGAGCTTGCGAGCGTCACCATGGAGTTTGCGAACTTCTCGAAGGCACTGAACGCGAGTATTCCCAGCTACAAGAAGAACCTGCGGTGAGTGCGCCGGCACCGGGCACTCCCGTCAGAGGAGCTCGGTCGCGCTGCGCCGTTGCGTAAAGCGCCGCGCCCTCGGCATCGGCCGCCGGCACACGCCACTTTGCCGGGACACGCGGGGCCGCCGGTGAATCGAGGGAAACAAGGCAGCTCGCGCAGCGTCAGCGCGCGAGCCGCGTAATGCGTACCACCAGCGGAATTTGGCGCAGGCGGCGCATGATGGTGGCCAGATGCGCTCGGCTGTGGACGTTGATGGTGAAGTCCAGCGTCGAGGTCATGCCGTCCTTTTCGCGGGAGTTCACATACTCGATGTTGGAGCCCTGCTCGGCGATAGCGGCGGCGATGGTGGCCAGTGCACCGCGGCGGTTGCCGACTTCCACGCGGATCTCGGTCTGAAACTCGGCCTTCGGATCATCGGCCCACTCCACTTCCAGCCATTTGTCTCGCTTGGACTGGAACTCCCCGAGATTTCGGCACTCGCAGCGATGCACCACGATACCCTTGCCGGGGCTGAAGAGTCCGGTGATGGCGTCCCCAGGGATGGGCCGGCAGCAGCGCGCCAGATTGACCACCATCCCCTCGGTGCCGCGGATGGCGAGCCGCCGCGGGCTGCCCTCTTCCGGCACCTCGGTCTGGGCACCGGTGCCGTCAACGCCGACGAGGCGCCGGGCCACCAGCAGCGGCAGCCGGTTACCCAGGCCGATCTCCGCGAACAGCGCGGCAGGGGTGTCCAAGTGCACCTCGCGCGCATAGACGGCGATGACGGACTCGCCCACGCTGTCCACGTCCTGTCCGAAACGGGCGAGCTCTGCATTCAGCATGCGCCGCCCTAACGCCTCCGCCTCCTGGGTTTGAAGGTTCTTGAGGTAACTGCGCACGTTGGCCCGCGCCTTGCCCGTGACCACAAAGTTGAGCCAGGACGCGTTCGGCTTGGCCCCCGGGGCGTTGATGATCTCCACCGTCTGGCCGCTGCGCAGCACGGTGCGCAACGGCGACAGCCGCCGATCGATGCGCGCGGCGACACAGGTGTTGCCCACATCGGAGTGGATGGCGTAGGCGAAGTCGACGACTGTTGCGCCCTTCGGCAAGACCAGAATGCGACCCTTGGGTGTAAAGACATAGACCTCGTCTGGGAAGAGGTCGATCTTCACATGCTCCAGGAACTCCTGGGAGTCGCCGGAATCGCGCTGCATTTCCAGCAGGTTCTGCAGCCAGTCATCGGCCAGTGCCTTGGCGCCGGCACCCTCGGCGGCGTTCTTGTAGAGCCAGTGGGCGGCGATGCCGGCATCGGCAATGCGGTGCATGTCGCGAGTGCGGATCTGCACCTCGATGGGTGCCCCCTGCGGCCCCACCAACACCGTGTGCAGTGACTGGTAGCCGTTGGATTTGGGGATGGCGATGTAGTCCTTGAACTTGCCCGGGACCGGCTTGTAGAGGTTGTGCACCTGGCCCAGCACGCGGTAGCAGTCGTCCACGCGCTCGACGATGACACGAAACGCAAAGACGTCCACCAGCTCTTTGAAGGACTTCGCCTGCTCCAGCATCTTGCGGTAGATGCTGAACAGGTGCTTCTCGCGGCCCGAGACCTCAGCGTCGATGCCCTCCTGCTGCAGACGTCGGCGCACGGCGGTCTCGACATTGGCCACCAGCTCGCGCTGATGCTGGCGCGCCCCGCGCACGGCCGCCTCCAGCACGTGATAGCGCCAGGGCCAGAGATGTCGGAAGCCCAGGTCCTCCAAGTCCAGCCGCAAGCTGTTGATGCCGAGCCGATTGGCGATAGGCGCATAGATCTCCAGCGTCTCTCGCGAGATGCGCCGGCGCTTTTCGGGCGCCATGACACCCAGGGTGCGCATGTTGTGCAGCCGATCCGCGAGCTTGATGAGAATGACCCGGATGTCGCGGGTCATCGCCAACATCATCTTGCGGAAGTTGGCCGCCTGGGCCTCGGCGCGGGACGGGAAATCGATCTGCGTCAGCTTGCTGACGCCGTCCACCAGCTCGGCGACTTCATCGTCGAAGAGCGCAGCGAGCTCGTCCTTGGGCTTGCCCGTGTCCTCGAGCACGTCATGCAGTATGGCCGCGATCAGGCACTTGTGGTCCATCCGCAGCTCGGCGAGGATCCGGGCCACGGCGATGGGATGGTAGATGTAGGGCTCACCGGACTGGCGCTGCTGGCCAGCATGGGCATCGGCACCGTACAGATAGGCGCGATAGACCTCCGAGACCTGCTCGGGCGGCAAGTAGCCGTCGAGGTCGGCACAGAGGTCGCTGATGAGGTACCTGGGTTTGTCGGTCCCCTGGTCGACAGCAGGCCTGCGATCGCGGCGGGGGCCACCTCTGCCACCGCCCGCCTGGGTGCTGCTGCCGACGGCTGTCGGCGCAGCCGGCGAGCGCTCCGCCACCGCCCCGCCGGACATATCCGTCGGGGGAGAGGACCGCTGCTCCGCGGCACCCTCCACCGCCTCGGCCGCCGGCGCCGCACCGTTCATCAGCAAGGCGGTCGTGGGCATGCACGCCTCCCGGCGGCGCGTTCTGCGTCGCCCGCGTGGCGCGGGCTGCGCCGCTGGTGCCAACCCCGTTGCAGCGGGGCCTGCAGCGGGGCACGGCGCGACGATCCGGCGCTGGAATCCGGCACGGCCCGATCGACTGCTGATCGGCACATCGCGTGCTGACCCGCGGCTATTGCCTCAGGCGGCCTCGTCGTCGCCGTCGCGCATGCCGAGCTCCTCGGCCAGGGCCTTCTCCAGGGCCTCGGCAGCATCCGCCGCGGCACGGTCGGCCTCGGCAAGGGTCTCGGGCTTGACGACGCCTTCGGCGACTTCGCGCAGGGCCATCACCGTAGGCTTGTCGTTCTCCCACGGCAGCATAGGCTCGACGCCATTGGCGAGCTGTCGGGCGCGCTTCGATGCGAGCAGCACGAGGTCGAAGCGGTTGTCGACATGTTCGAGGCAATCCTCGACAGTGATACGGGCCATTGAGGCTCTCCTGATCGCGTGCGCGACGGCGTTGTTTGGTGCCGGCGCGCTCCGGTTGGGGTGTGTCTACAAGGTTGTCTTGATCGGGTGCCCGCACAAGGGCTCGGACCATCGCCTGCGCGGCGTCGGGTTGCGGGCACATCCGTTCAGCTTTTTCAAAACCATACCAGAAAAGTAGCGCACCGGCCGCGGGATGCCGGCACGGACTCACAAGCGCCCCGCATTAGTCTTCGGCAAGCATTGCCGCCAGCGCCGATGCGTGCCGGCGTGCCTGGCGGGGCCCGCGCAGACGCTCAGCGACAACGATGGCGCGCAGATCCCCCAAGGCCTCGGCGAAGTCGTCGTTGACCACCAGGTAGTCGTACTCGCCATGGTGGCTCAGCTCGTCCCGGGCCTGAGCCATGCGGGCCGCGATCACGTCCTCGCTGTCCTTACCGCGGCCGCGCAGCCGGGTCTCCAAGGCTGCGAGCGACGGCGGAGCAACAAAAATGCCGACGGCCTCCGGGAAGCGCTTGCGCACCTGCCGCGCCCCCTGCCAGTCGATTTCGAGCAGCAGATCGGCGCCCGCATCCAGCCGCTCTCGCAACGTCGCAGCGGCGGTGCCGTAGGCATTGCCGAAGACCCGCGCGTACTCGACGAACTCGCCCGCTTGGGCCATACGCTCGAAGGTCGGTGCATCGACAAAATGGTAATGCACGCCGTTCTCTTCGCCCTCGCGCGGCGCGCGCGTGGTGTAGGACACCGACAGCTGCAGCGACGACTCCACCTCCAGCAGCGCCCGCACCAGGCTGGTCTTACCGGCACCGGACGGGGCGGAGACAACGAACAGGAGGCCCTGGTCTGCGCGCTCCGCGTGGGGCTCGGTGGCTTCGGCTTGTGACATCGCGCTTACTCCAGATTCTGCACTTGCTCGCGCATCTGCTCGATGAGGACCTTCATCTCCACCGCGGCGTGTGTGGTCTCGGCGTCGGCGGACTTGGCGCTCAGGGTATTGGCCTCGCGATTCAGCTCCTGCATCAGGAAGTCCAGACGCCGACCCACGGGCCCATCGCTGTCCAGCGCCTTGCGCACCTCCTGCAGATGCACGCCCAGCCGGTCCATCTCTTCGTCCACGTCCAAGCGCTGCGCGAGCATGGCCATCTCTTGTTCCAACCGGGCCGGGTCCAGCTCGTCCAGCACTTCGGACAGGCGCTCGCGGATACGTGCCCGTACGCCCGCCAGCACCTGAGGCATGCGCGCGCGCACACCGTCGACCTCGACCGCGAGCTTGTCGCAACGCTCCAGCAGCAGAGCCTTGAGTCGGCCGCCCTCGCGCTCGCGATGCGCGACGAGGCCATCCAGTGCCTGATCCAGCAACGCCAGCGCGGCGGCGGCAACGGCGTCCGTGTCCTGCTCCGGCTCCTGCAGGAGCCCCGGCCAGCGCAGCAAGTCCAGCACATGCGGCGTGGCGGGCTCGCCGATGCGGGTGGCGATCTCATCCGCGGCGGCGAGCACTTGCTCCAGCAGCCGGCGGTTCACCTTGAGCGCGCCGGCACTGTCCTGCGCGGGGACGAAGCGCAGCGTGCAGTCCACCTTGCCGCGGGCGAGCCGGGCGGTGAGCCGCTCGCGCACCGGCGTCTCCAGTACGCGCAGATCTTCCGGCAGACGCAGGTGCGGCTCCAGGAAGCGGTGATTCACAGAGCGCAGCTCCCACGTGAGCTCCCCCACATCGGTGGCGCTGCTCTCGCGGGCAAACGCAGTCATGCTGCGGGTCATGACGCACATCTCCTGGTGTTGGCTGTTGCGGCGCACCCCGCAGCGCGCGGGGCGAGGCTTGAGCCGTTATCATACCGGGGATACGCTCGCGACAGCCCGGCTGCTGCCGACGGATGACCAACGGCGATCGCACCGCTCAGCCGGATCACGCGCCCCGCTCTACCCAAGACCGACACAAGCGCACCGCCGAACGCCTAAGGAGATGCGTGCGCGACGCCGGAGCAATGCTCGGAACGACGCGCCCACTCGCTGCAATGCCGAGACGGCTTGAGAGGTTCTGGATGAAGTCCGCGGGCCTCAGGGCTGCGGCCGACGACGACTCAACACAGCCTGACAACCCCCTAAGACCGGAGGATTTCTGCATGCGCCCATCCCAGCGCGCACCCGACGAACTGCGGCCGGTGCAACTGACCCGCGGCTGGACCCGGCATGCGGCGGGCTCCGTGCTGGCGGAGTTCGGCGCCACCCGGGTGCTCTGCACGGCGAGCGTCGAAGAGCGGGTGCCGCCCTTCCTGCGCGGCGCCGGCCAGGGCTGGGTCACCGCCGAATACGGCATGCTCCCGGGAGCCACCCACGAGCGCACCGGCCGCGAGGCGGCCCGCGGCAAGCAAAGCGGGCGCACGCTCGAGATCCAGCGGCTCATCGGCCGCTCCCTGCGCGCCGCGATGGATCTGACGGCCCTGGGTGAGCGCACGATCACCTTGGATTGCGACGTCCTGCAGGCGGACGGCGGCACCCGCACCGCCGCCATCACCGGCGCCTGGGTGGCACTCCACGACGCCTTGACTGCGCTGCAGGCTGAAGGGCTGATTGCGACCTCGCCACTGGTGGGGCAGGTGGCCGCCGTCTCCGTGGGCGTCTGCGCCGGCGAGCCGGTGCTGGACCTGGATTATGCCGAGGACAGCAGCGCCGAGACGGATATGAATGTAGTCATGGACGCTGCCGGCGGCCTCATCGAGGTCCAAGGCACCGCTGAGGGGGCTGCGTTCTCCCGGGCGGAGCTCGCCGCCATGCTGGACCCGCCCCCCCCCGGTTCGCCCCACCCCACCGCGCCACCGCGGGCGCCTTTTTCTTGCCCCCCCCGCGCCCCATGCCCAACCCCCGCCACACCCCTCCGGGCAGCCCACCGCGCACCC
>NZ_JAIFKJ010000433.1 GCF_019695415.1 Thiohalocapsa sp. | reverse complement strand
TTGCCCTGCGGCCAGGTAGAGCACCCTGTGGACTCTCGCCGTCGTGCAGCCGCCGGGGGAAGTGGGTCTTGAATGCCGGGCGCGACCTTCGCCGTCCTCAGCCTGGTCTGCGCTGACGCGCTGTGGGCGGGGTGGGCGGGGTAGACGCTCCAGCGTCGCCTGGAGGCGCGCGCGCCGCACGGGCTTCACCAGGTAGTCGGCGACGTTGTGCTCGAAGGCGTCCAGCGCGTACTCAGGATAGGCGGTCACCAGCACCACCGCCGGTGGCGGGTCGAGCTCCGCCAGCGCAGTGGCTGTCTCCAAGCCCGACATGCCCGGCATCTTCTGGTCCAGCAATACCAGGTCGGCATCGGTTGAACGCACGGCGGACAGGGCATCTTCGCCGTTCGCCGCCTCACCGACAACTACGTAGCCCGCGTCGAGCTCCTCGATGAGCCGCCGCAGGCGCTCCCGCGCCGGTGCCTCGTCGTCCACGAGCAGGATCTTCATGACTGCCTCCATGGGTAAGGGAAGACCAGCCGCACCAGATAATCGCCGTCCACCAACGAGCGCGTCACTCGCGCGGCGCCGGGAAACATGGCCGCCATCCGCTGCGAGACGTTCTGCAGTGCCATCCCGTTGCCCTTGTGCCGCCGCGATTCGTCCGCCGACCGCGGCAGCGTATTGCGAATGCTCAAGTCGACGGCACCGCGCCGATAACGGCCGACGATGCGGATCTCTCCGGGCGCCGAGGATGGCTGGATGCCGTGGTAAACCGCATTCTCCACGAGCGGTTGAAGGATCAGCGGGGGCACCGGCGCATCACCCGGCAGCTCATCGAGATCCCACACCACGCGCATGCGCTCGCCCAAGCGCTGCGCCTCGATGTTCAGATAGCGCCGGCACAGGTCCAGCTCCTCGTCCAGGGTCGTGCGGTCTGCGTCTGCGGCCAGCGAGGCGCGGAACAGATCCGCCAGGTCTTCCACGACTTCTTCGGCAAGGCGGGGGTCAGTCTGTGTCAAGCTGGCGATGGTGTTCATGCTGTTGAACAGAAAGTGCGGACGGATGCGTGCCTGCAGGGTCTTCAAGCGTGCATTGGCCACGGCCTCCACCTGCCCCCGCCACTGCTGGTGCAGGTAAAGGTACCGTAACATCAACGCCCCGACGATGGCCGAAATCAGGCCGGCGCGGATCAGGAGCCCGCGCGCCCCGTCGTCGGGAAAGAGCCCCGCTCCCTCGGCCCAGGGGACGAGCCTCGTACACAGAAGCGCAACGAAGACGGCGCTGGCGACAATCACCGCAAGCGCTGCCGCCACCCCCGCGGCCCCATGCATACGCTGCAACGGCCTGTGCAGAACGCACAGCAGGCTCGCGGCGAGCATGACGCTGCCGAGCACCAAAAGGGACAGCGGCCCCAGCCTAGCCCAGAAACCAGCGAGCGGACTGCTGGAGGCCAGCGCCAGCAGGATGGCCAGCAGCTCTCCGTAAAGCACCACGCCGACGGCCATAGGTAGACTGCAGAAGTCGGGCAACAGGGACGGCGAGACAGCGGTCGATCGGTTTTCGGTCGACACCCGCCCCGGCCGTGGTAGCGACATGCTCGTCGGCATGGGTTACGTGTAAACTCCGCACAGCGCGGGCCCTTCCATGGGCCGCAAGGCGCCTTTCCACTCCTACAGCACGCCAATTTACCAGCTCTCCGTGCAACCCGCTGCAAGCCCGATGACAGATTCCACTGCCAAGCCCTGGGCCGGACGCTTCGAGCAGCCCACCGACGCCTTCGTCGAGGCCTTCACGGCCTCTGTCGGCTTCGACCACCGGCTCTACCGCCAGGACATCGCGGGCTCCATCGCCCATGCCCGCATGCTCGCCCGCCAGGGCATTCTGGACGCGGACGAGTGCGCTGCCATCGTCGATGGCCTCACGCGCATCGGCGAGCGTATCGCCGCCGGCCGCTTCGTGTGGTCGGAGGCGCTGGAAGACGTACACATGAACATCGAGGCGGCACTGACCGCCGACATCGGCGACGCCGGCAAGCGCCTGCACACCGGGCGCTCGCGCAACGATCAGGTGGCGACGGACATTCGCCTTTGGTTGCGGGACGAAATCGACGCCGTGCTCGCCGGCATCGATGCCCTGGTGGCGGCGCTGCTCGATCTCGCCGAGCGCGAGGCTGATACCGTGATGCCGGGGTTTACGCACCTGCAAGTCGCCCAGCCCATCACCTTTGGTCATCACATGATGGCTTGGGTGGAGATGCTCGACCGTGACGCGGATCGCTTTCGCGATTGCCGCCGACGGGTCAACGTGATGCCCCTGGGGGCGGCAGCCCTGGCGGGCACCAGCTATCCCATCGACCGGCAGGCTACAGCCGCGGAGCTCGGCTTCGAGCGTCCGGCGGAGAACTCCCTGGACGCCGTCTCGGACCGGGACTTCGCCATCGAGTTCGCCGCCGCGGCGGCCATCGCGATGATGCACCTTTCGCGCTGCTCGGAGGAGCTGATCCTCTGGTCCTCGGCCCAGTTCGGCTTCATCGAGCTGTCGGACGCCTACTGCACCGGCTCGTCCATCATGCCGCAGAAGAAAAACCCAGACGTGCCGGAGCTGGTGCGCGGCAAGACTGGGCGCATTTTCGGGCACCTGATGGCGCTCTTGACCCTGATGAAGGGCCAGCCGCTGGCCTACAACAAGGACAACCAGGAGGACAAGGAGCCGCTGTTCGACACCGCCGACAACCTGCGCGGCTGTCTCACGGTATTCGCCGACATGATGGCGCACCTTCCCTGCCACCCCACGCGCATACGCCACGCGGCGCGCCCGGGACTCACCCCCACCCCCCACCTGGCCGACTACCCCACACCCCCCGGCCCAGACACGCGGGGCTCCCCCGAGACCGCCGCAA
>NZ_JAIFKJ010000529.1 GCF_019695415.1 Thiohalocapsa sp. | reverse complement strand
TGAAGTCTTCGATGGAGCGCCCGAGGTCGCCGTCGCGGATCTTGAACAGGCTGGTGGCCTCGGGTGTGAAGCGGGTCAGCAGCAGGTTGGCATCGACGAAGATGGTCGCGATGGCGGCCGCCTTGGCCATGTTGTCGAGATCCGCGTTGAGGCGGTTCAGGATCTCGATCTTCTCCTGGTTCTCCGCATTGACGGTGTAGAGCTCCTCGTTGACCGATTGCAGCTCCTCGTTGGAGGACTGGAGCTCTTCGTTGGAGGCCATCAGCTCCTCGTTGGTGGCCTGGAGCTCCTCGTTGGCGGTTTCGAGCTCCTCGATGGTGGCCTGCAGGCTCTCGCGGGTGGCGGCGAGCTCGCGCTCCAGGGTCTGAACGCGCTCCGCGTGCTCCTGGTCGATGTTCATGGTCTCGATGCCGCCCGCCGTGGGTGCGACATCGTCCACCGGTGTGGTATCCGGCTCGAAGGAGAGCAGGAGGTGCGCCTCGCCATGCTCCAGGGCAACGCTGCGGGCGACCAGCCGCAGCCGCTCGTTGGTGCCGTCGGGCAACGGCATCGTGAGCAGGTCGGAGCGCAGCGGCTCATGTCCGCGCGCAGTCTTGTGCAGCAGGGCTTGAGCCACCGGTGCCAGCGACGGCGGCAGCAGCTTGGCGAGGTCCAGCGTCACGGCACCTTCGCCGATGCGCAGATAGTGACTCACGTCGCCGAAGACGTGCATCAGCTCCTGGTTGGCGTTGAGCAGCAGGCTGGTGGGCGCATAGGAACGCAGCAGCACGGACTCACCCGCTTCGATGGCAGCGGCATCCGTGAGCTGGCGATCTTTCTGTGTATGGCGCCGCGGATGGGCATGCGTACCTGCGAGCCGCTGCAGCTGCGAAGCGCCGGTATCCAGCGGCAGCGCCAAGTGGCGTAGGATGCGAAAGACCTTGGCCTTGGAGTTGACAGCGGTGAAGTCCGTTTGCAGCTGCGCCAAGGTTTCGCTGGAGCCGAGAAACAGAAAACCGCCCGGCGCAAGCGCGTATTGGAGCCTTCGCAGCGCACGGTCCTGTGCCTCGGCGCGGAAGTAGATGAGCAGGTTGCGGCAGGAGACCAGATCCATGCGCGTAAATGGCGGATCCTGCAGCAGATTGTGCCGCGCGAAAACGATGTTTTGGCGGATCTCGTTCTTGATGACGAAATGGTTGCCGCGCTTGTAGAACCACTGCTCCAGGCGCTCAGGAGAGACTTCCGTGGTGATCGCCTCAGAGAAGACGCCCGCACTGCCGAAGTCCACGTTATGCTGCTCCACGTCCGTTGCAAACAGCTTAATGGGCGGCCAGCGCCGCGCCCGGGCACAGGCCTCGGCGAACAAGATGGCGATGGAGTAGGCCTCCTCGCCGGTGGAGGCGCCGGGCACCCAAACGCGGATGGGCTGGTTCTCGCCGCGCTCTTTGACGATCGTGTCGATGGCGGTCTGCGCCAGCACCTCGAAAGCCACCGGGTCGCGGAAAAAACTGGTCACCGGGATCAGTAGCTCGCGGCGCAGGGCATTGAGCTCGGTGCGGTCGCCGTCCAGGAGCCGGGCATAGTTCTCCAGGTCCGGCACATGGCGCACCTGCATACGGCGCTCGATGCGACGCATGACGGTCGCCGGCTTGTACTCGCGGAAGTCGATGCCGCCTTGGTGCTGGAGCAGGTGCATCGTCTCTTCCAGGGCGCTTTGCCGGTCCGCTGTGACGCCGTCTTCGGGCGGGCGGATGCGCGGCCGTGGGGCCTGGCTGATGTGATCCATCACGCGCGGTCCGAGCTCCTCTGGCGGCAGGGTGCCGTCCACCAGCCCGGTGGCGATGACGCTGCGCGGCATACCGTCGAACTTGGCGGATTCGGGCTCCTGCGCCAGCAGCAGGCCGCCGGCGTCGTTGATGGCCACCGCACCGCGGGTACCATCGGAGCCGGTGCCCGAGAGCACGACACCGATGGCGTACTTGCCGAACTCCCGGGCCAGCGCGGTGAAGAAGAGATCGATGGGTAGGGTGAGGCCGCGTGGGTTCTTAGGGCTCAGGCGCAGCTGGTTGCGCGAGACGCTCATGACGCTCGCCGGCGGGATCAGATGCACGCGGTTCGGCTTGATCTCCATGCCGTCCTCAACGGTGACGACCGGCATACTGGTGTGGCGGCCGAGCAGGTTGCCCATCATGCTCTTGTGATCGGGCGAGAGGTGCTGGATCACGACGTAGGCCGCACCGGAGCGCGCCGGCAAGCCATGGAAGAAGCGCTCGAGCGCGTCGAGACCACCGGCGGAGGCGCCGATGGCGACGACGTAGAATCTGGCTTCGGCAGGGGTGTCCTCGGTGTGCGGCAGTTCGGCGCCGCTGCTGGTGTCTGGCATTAGGGACTGCTCTGAGCGTTGTTTCCAGCGGGATCCGTCGAATTGTACGCCATTGCCGCGGCCGAACTCCGTCGTCCCGCCTGCGTTAGGGCCGGGCCGCATTTTCGTCGTGGGCGGGCGACCAACGTCCCAGCACGTCTAAGAGTCAAATGCCGCCCAAAGTTGACACGCATCAGGTGCACAGGTTGCGGTGCGTGACGCAAAAACATCAGAATATTCGCGCTTTCCGATGGGTGCCCCGGCCGCACGCAGCCGTTGTGCGGTGGCGGGGTTGAACGGGAAGCCGGTTCAACGCAGTGGTCGGTTTCAGCAGGCAGTCGTTGCCTCCATCGTCCGCCCGTGATGCCGGCGCTGCCCCCGCAACGGTAGGCGAGTCGCGCCGCGACACATGCCACTGTGGCCAGCTGGGCCGCGGGAAGGCGTCGCGGCCGGGACGCGCGAGTCAAGGCCCCCAGGCTCCCCTGGGTCGCCAGGTCCGCCTCCCAGCTCGTGAGCCCGGATACCGGCCCAACGGTTGCTCGCGGCGTCGCGGTGGGCGGTGCCGGCGTGCCGGTGCCGCTCGTGTGTCCGCCGCAGCAATCGGTCGCGTCCGCATCTCCGGGCCGCCGCCTTGTGCGTCCTGCCTCGTCCATCGCCCACGCCGCCCGCCGCCTCTCGGCGCTTGAATTCACCGAAATCCCCAGCGGGTGAGCGGGGAGTCGAGAGGTATTGCATGACACGTCGACCAGAAAAGCCTCTGCGGCATCGGCGCCGCGGCGGTCTGCTCGTGGCAGCGTCGCTGCTGTCGCTCACAACATCCGGCACGGCGAGTGCCGCGACTGACGCCGATTCCGCCCCGGATGCGGGCTTCGTCGATGCTGTGAGCGAGGTGGATCCCGTGGTGGTCACGGCCACCCGAACCGCCGAAACCGCGGATGCCACCCTGGCGCCCGTCAGCGTCGTCACCCGAGAGGACATCGAGCGCTCCCAGGCGCGCAGCACCCTGGACCTGCTGCGGGGCCTGCCTGGCATCTCCATGGCAAGCTTCGGTGGGCCGGGGCGGGTCGCGAGCTTGTATCTGCGCGGCACCAATCCCAATCAGGTCTTGTTTCTGGTGGACGGCATCAAGGTCGGCTCCGCAACCACGGGGCAGACCGAGTTTCAGAATCTGCCGGTGGATCAGATCGAGCGCATCGAGGTGGTGCGCGGCCCGCGCTCCAGCCTCTATGGCTCGGAGGCCGCGGGCGGCGTGGTGCAGGTCTTCACCCGCCGCGGCGGCGGGCCGCTGCAAGCCTTCGGCAGCCTCAGCGCCGGGCGGTATCAGACGGCCGGCATCGCCGGCGGCATCCGCGGCGGCGGCGAGCAGGGGCGCTTCAGTGTCGCCGGCAACTTTGATCAGAGTCGGGGCTTCGATGCCTGCGCCGGACGCGGCTTCCCGTACTTCGACGGCTGCGGCACGGACGAGCCGGATGCTGACGGTTACGCCAATCAGGGTGTCAGCGCCAGCGCCGGCTACGACGTCTCCGAGCGGTTCAGCGTCGACGCCTCATTCCTGCGCGCCGAGACGGATGTGGACTACGACGGCGCCTTCCAGAACGAGGCGCGGAATATGCAGCAGGTGGCAGGTCTGACTGTGCGCCTGCGCCCGCTGGACCTTTGGGACCTCAGGCTTTCCGCAGGGCGGAGCTGGGACGAGCAGCGCAACTTCAGAGACGGCGCCTTCGCCAGCCGCTTCGATACCCGGCGCGACAGCCTGAGTCTGCAGAACGACCTTGCCTTCGGCGGCAAGCACTTGGTCACCGCCGGGGTGGACTACCTGCGCGACATGGTCGCCAGCGACGTGGACTACGCTGTGGACAGCCGCGACAACATCGGCGTCTTCGGCGAGTATCAGGGTTGGTTCGGTCCCGCCGCGATCAAGGCGAGCCTGCGCTACGATGACAACGAGCAGTTCGGTGGTCATACCACGGGCGACGTCGTGCTCGGTTTTGACGTCGCGCCGGACCTGCGCATCACCGCCGCCTATGGCACCGCCTTCACCGCGCCCACCTTCAACGACCTCTACTATCCCGGCGACGCCTTTTTCGCCGGCGGCAATCCGGACCTGGAGCCGGAGGAATCCCGCAGCGCCGAGCTAGGTTTCGCCGGGCGCATCGGGCCCATGGACTGGTCGCTCAATCTCTTCGAGACTCACATCGACGACCTCATCACGCTGGTACCGCCGACCTTTGCCGCCGAGAATCTCGACCGGGCGCGTATCCGCGGCCTGGAGGCTGTGACCTTCGGGCGGATACTTGCAACCGACATCAGCGCCAACCTCACGCTGCTCGACCCGCGCAACGAATCGGCCGGCGCCGACGACGGCAACCTTTTGGCGCGCAGGCCGGAGCAGACCTTCCGGCTGGACCTGGATCGCCGCTTCGGCCGGGTCGGGCTAGGGGCCAGCTTTTTCGCCGCCGGGCGGCGATTCGATGACCCGGCCAACAGCGTGCGCCTGGACGGCTACAGCCTGCTCGACCTGCGTGCATCCTATGCCTTCAGCGACGCGCTGCAGATTCAGGCGCGGCTGGAAAACGTCTTCGATCAGGAGTACGAGACGGTCGCCTATTACAATCAGCCGGGCCGCGGGCTGTATGTGACCCTGCGCTATGCGCCTGATTGAGTGTGGAGGTGCGAGGTGCGAGGTGCCAGGTGCTGAGTCGGCGCTGCGCGCTTCGCTCGCCGCACCTCATCAATCGAACCAAAACCCTCGCAACTCGCAACTCGCAACTCGATACTCGATACTCGAGACTCCAGTGTCATGCATACCCTGATCTTGGGCGGCGTGCGCTCCGGGAAGAGCCGCCTCGCCGAGCGCCTGGCCCGCGAGTCGGGCCTCGCGGTCACCTACGTGGCCACCGCCAGGCCGTCCGATGATGAGATGATTGCCCGCATCGCCGCGCACCGCGAGCGCCGCCCGTCGCACTGGCGCTTGGTGGAGGAGCCGCTGGCACTGGTGGATATCTTGCGCCGGGAGGCTGCCTCCGATCGCTGCGTGCTGGTGGAGTGCCTCACGCTCTGGCTCAGCAACCTCCTCTGGGCAGAGGACGAGCCGCGTCTGCAGCGCGAGCTCGCCGCGCTGCCGCCGCTCCTGCCGGAGCTGCCCGGGCGCGTCATATTCGTCGGCAATGAGACCAACTTGGGCGTGATCCCCATGAACGCGCTGGCGAGGCGCTATTGCGACCTGGCCGGCAGCCTGCACCAGCAGCTCGCCGCGGGCTGCCATGCCGTCTATCTCACCGCCGCCGGGCTGCCGCTGGCGCTCAAGGGGCCTGCGCTCGAAGGATCTAACCCATGACCCAAGAAGATTGGTTCCGCCACGCTGCGTCGGTGCCGGATGCCGGCGCCAACGCAGACGCTGCTGCGCACCAGGCGCAGCTCACCAAGCCGCCCGGTGCCCTCGGTGCCCTAGAGGCGCTGGCGGTGCGTCTTGCCGGCCTGCAGCGCCGATCGCGGCCTGGGGTGGATCGAATATGGATCACAGTGTTCGCCGCCGATCACGGGGTGGCCGGCACCGGCGTTTCGGCCTTCCCGCAGGCCGTGACCGCGCAGATGGTGGCCAACATGGCGGCCGGCGGGGCCACCATCTCTGTCCTCGCGCGCGAGCTGGGGGCGCGCTTGGAGCTGGTGAATCTAGGCACTGTGGCGCCGATGCAGCAGCATCCGCTGGTGCGCGATGCTGTCCTAGGCGCCGGTACGGCGGACTTCACCACGGGCCCGGCCATGACCGAGGGCGAGCTGGCCCAGGCACTGGCCGCGGGCGCTGCAGCGGTGGATCGAGCGCTGGCGGGCGGCGCCGACCTGTTCATCGGCGGTGAGATGGGTATCGGCAACACCACGGCGGCCACGGCCCTGGCCTGCGCCCTGTTGGATGCGCGTCCGGCGGACCTCGTCGGGCCCGGCACCGGGCTCGACGCAGCGGGTGTGGCTTACAAAGCGGCGGTCATTGAGCGCGCACTGACCCTGCATGCCGGCGCGCTCGCTGACCCGGCGGCAGCGCTCGCTCGGGTGGGCGGCTTCGAGATCGCAGCGCTCGCGGGTGCCTATGTCGCCTGCGCACAGCGCGGTCTGCCGGCCTTGGTGGACGGCTTCATCAGCGGCGCCGCGGCGCTCGCCGCAGTTCGGCTCTGCTGCGGTGCTGAGGCCTGGCTCGTACTGTCGCATCGTTCGGCCGAGCCAGGCCATGCTGCCATACTGGACGCCCTTGGCGGCGGTGCATTACTGGATCTCGGTATGCGCCTCGGGGAGGGGAGCGGCGCCGCAGCGGCCGTCCCCTTGCTGCGGCTGGCCTGCGCGCTGCACAACGGCATGGCTACTTTCGCCGAGGCCGGCGTCGCCGAGGGCGGCTGATGGCGTCAGTGCGTCCATGACCTACGGCGAAGCGGTGCAGCGTATGGCGGACCTGCTGCGCCATGGCGAGGCCGCCGGCGGAGCCTGTTTCCGTGGCGTCCGCGATGACCCGCTGACGGCGGCAGGCTGGGCACAGCTGGAGGCCGCCACCGACGCGGACGCGGCGGTTGGGCGTTGGGACGCAGTACTGTGCTCACCGGCGCGGCGCTGCGCCGACTTCGCCGAGTCACTCTCCGTCCGGCTGCAGGTGCCGCTGACGCGGCTCGATACGCTGCGCGAGCGCGACTTCGGCACCTGGGAGGGGCGCACCGCCGCTGAGCTGCCGGCGGCGGATCTGAGCGCCTTCTGGCGCGATCCGGGGGCCTTCACACCGCCAGGTGCCGAGCCGCTGGCGGCCTTCCGTGCGCGCGTCGCTGTCGGCTGGGGGCAGATCATGGCCGGGCCCGCTCGC
The DNA here is from genome assembly GCF_019695415.1 of Thiohalocapsa sp. GTDB lineage: Bacteria > Pseudomonadota > Gammaproteobacteria > Chromatiales > Chromatiaceae > Thiohalocapsa. The sequence continues at coordinate 1,076 of NZ_JAIFKJ010000529.1, read as the reverse complement.
CATCCGCTGGTGGTGACCCACGGCGGTGTGATCCGAGCAATCCTGGGCGACGTGCTGGGTTTGGCGGATCCGGCCCTTCTCCTGGTGGAGGTGCCCCACGCGTGCCGCACCCGGATTCGGCTCCCGGCGGGCGGTGGGGCGCCCAGCCTGGTCGCGCATGGGGCGTGATGCAGTGCGGGCCCCAGTCAGTGAGCCCCAGTGCTGCAGCGGGCATGACCGGCGTGTGAGATGCCATCGGCGCAGGCCGGGCAGACCCGGTGGTGCGCTTGCGGCAGGCGGTCGCTGTCGAACAGCCGCAGGCGCATGACGGCGTCCTCGAGCTCCACCCAGCCGCTTCGGGTGCTTACGCGCTTGCAGCAGCTGCAGAGGTCGAGGCTGCGTGCGTCCGTGGCGTGGAGAGGGTCTAGCAGGGTCTGCTCTGGGCGCCGCTCGATGCGCAGAATCTGGCTGCGGAACTCTATCTCCCGCGCGGCCTGGTCATACAGCATCTGCATCTCCATGAAACGGCGGCAGTCCGGTGCGTCACAGCGGTAAGGGAACCGGAAGGGGCCGTGCCCGGCCCGCAGCCGGGCCATCAGCAGGCCGTAGAGGTAGCGCAGCTGCGCGTCGGCGATGCTGTCCATGAGCGGGCGACCGACGACATCGGCAGCGGTCACGGGCCAGCCGTTCTCGGCCCCAAAGTCGAGCCAGGCGGCGTTCACGTGGCTGATGCGCCCCCGCGCATCGACCCGGTGCACGAAGGTGCGAGCATCGATCTGCTGGAACAGCTGCATGCTTGCCTGCCCTTGCGATCTAATGATGGCGTCGTGACCAATGGCTGCGCCCCCCGGAAACGATAGCGCAATTCGGTGGGTCATTGTCACCATGGCAGCGGTGTCCTGCCCCTATTCGTCGGGTACGCTCTGCCCGACCGGGCGTGGGCATCCGTCCATGGACTGCACCGGCGAACTGGCGTCGGGACGTGCCGGCACCAGGGTGTATGTCCCTTCTAAACAACTGACGCTGCCGCAGAATAGGGAGGGGTGGATAGAGGAGGGGGCGGGCGCATAAAAACAAAACACACAAAAAGTACAAGA